>NZ_JBBCYQ010000008.1:0-208873 GCF_037144815.1 Curtobacterium sp. USHLN213
GGGGGGGGCGGGCCGTCCCCCGGGCCCCCGCCCCGCGAAGGGGTCCGCCGGGCCGTGTCTCGGCGCCCACAGGCGGGGCGCGCGCCGCGCGGGCGCGGCCGCGGCCGCGGCCGCGCCCGCGGCGCGCGCTACGCGGCGCCGGCCTCGGGCCGCGGGCCCGCGGCGAGCCGCTCGGCGGCCCGCAGCAAGCGCGCGGTCACGGCGTGCGCCGGGCGGTCGAACACCGTCGCGGCGGGACCGTGCTCGACGACCCGGCCCTCGTGCACGACCAGCACGTCGTCGGCCATCCGCCGGACGGCCCGGAGATCGTGCGACACGAAGACCATCGCCACCCCCGTGCTGTCCCGGAGCCGCTCGAGGAGCGTCAGCACCGCGTCCTGCACCGTGGCGTCGAGTGCCGTGACCGGTTCGTCGAGCACGATGACCTCGGGCGACGTCGCGAGTGCGCGGGCGATCGCGAGGCGCTGCCGTTGCCCGCCGGACAGCGTCAGCGGCGAGCGTCGGCGGAGTGCCGGGTCGAGCCCCACCTGGTCGAGCGCCGCGTCGATGCGGGCACCGAGCGCACCACGGGCCGACCGCTCGGAGCCGCCGGTGAACGCGTCCGCGAGGACCCGCTCCACGTTCCACCGCTCGTCGAACGTCGCCCCGGGGTCCTGCACCACCGCGGACACCCGGTGCCGCAGGGGCCGGCGGGTGCGTTCGTCGAGCGGCACCCACGGCGACGAGTCGAGCGTGACGGTGCCGGCGTCGGGGAGTTCGAGGCCGAGGAGCATCCTCGCGAGCGTGGTCTTGCCGGACCCCGACGCGCCGATCACCCCGAGGACGCGCCCGCGCTCGAGCCCGAACGACACGTCGCGCACGGCGGGGACGCCGTCGAACGCTCGCGCGAGCCCCTCGGCCGCGAGCACCACGCCAGCACCGTGCGAGGTTCCGCGCTCCGTGCGAGGTTCCGGCCCCCGCACCGTGTCCGGCACCTCGCACACTGCAGACCCGCCGGACCCGCCGGACCCGCCGGACCCGCCGGGCCCACCCGCGCCCGCGCCCGCCGCCCGCACCAGCGCCCGCGTCGCCTCGTGCTGCGGCGCCGCGAACACCGACGCCACCGGCCCCTGCTCCACCACGCGTCCCTCGTGCACGACGACCACCCGGTCCGCCCACCCCGCGACGAGCCCGAGGTCGTGCGTGATGACGAGCAGCCCGGCGCCGCGCGACTGGGCCGCACGCAGCTGCTCCATCACGGTGACCGCGACCCCGGCGTCGAGCGCCGTCGTCGGTTCGTCGGCGACCACCAGCGACGGCGACCCGACCGTGGCCGCGGCGATGAGGGCGCGCTGGCGCATCCCTCCGGACAGGGTGCCCGCGAGCCGACCGTCCGTGGCGAGCGCCGGGTCGAGGCCGACCGCGGTGAGGGCGTCCCGCACGGCCCCCACCCGCTGCGCCGCCGTCATGTCCGTGTGCAGCCGGAGGGTGTCCGCGACCTCTCGCCCGACGGGACGCAGCGGGTCCAGGGCGCCCAGGGCCTCCTGGCCGACGTAGCCGACCCGCGAGCCGCGCACGCTCCGCCACCTGCGGTCCGAGAACGCCCGGACGTCGAGCCCGGCCACGGTCAGCCGGTCGACCCGGACCGAGGAACCGGGTGCCGACAGGCCGAGCGCCGCCCGTGCGGTGACGGTCTTGCCGGAGCCGGAGGCACCGACGAGCGCGACGCACTCGCCGGCATCGACGTGCAGGGCGACGTCCTGCACGACCACTGATCCGCCGATGCTGACGGTCAGCCCCTGCACGTCGAGCACGGTCATCGGATCGCTCCTGTTCGTCGGATCGCCCGGCCGAGCACGGTCACCGCGGTCGCCAGGACCACGATCGCGAGGCCGGGGAAGGTGCTCATCCACGGGGCCGTCAGCAGGTACGTGCGACCGTCGGCCAGCATCGCGCCCCACTCGGGCGCGGGTGGCGGGGTGCCGACGCCGAGGTAGCTCAGCGCCGAGGCCCACACGATCGCCTGCCCGACACCGAGCGTCCCGACCGCCACGACCGGCCAGAGCGCCGCGGGGAGCACGTGCCGCACGGTGATCACGGCGGGGGAGCGGCCCATCAGCACGGCGGTCTCGACGACCTGGGAGCGGCGCGCCCGGAGCACGAGCCCGCGGACGATCCGGGCGTACCCGGGCGCCGTGGCGAACCCGACCGCGAGCATCGCCGGGACGGGTCCGGGGCCGGTCACCGCGATGACGACGAGCGCCACGAGGAGCAGGGGGAGCGCGAACGCGACCTCGGTCAGTCGGCCGACGACCCCGTCGACGACGCGTCCGCCGAGTCCCGCGACCACGCCGAGCACGACCCCGACCCCGCCGCCGACGAGCGTCGCGACCACACCGACCACGAGCGACGCCCGCGTGCCGGCGACGACCCGGGCGAGGACGTCCCGCCCGGACTCGTCGGTGCCGAACGGACTCGACCACGACGGCGCCTGGAGCGCCTGCGCCGGGTGCACGGCGAGCGGGTCGCCACCGCCGAGCAGCGCCGGCCACACCGCCGCGACCACGGCCAGCGCCACGACGGCGGCAGCGGTCCATCCGGCCGGGCCGAGCGTCCCCCCACGGACTCGCTCGGACCGTCCGGCGGACGCGTCACCCTGGGCACCGGCCTGGAGGCGCGGTTCGGCGATCCCGCTCACCGTGCGCCCGCCCCGTGCCGGGTGACGCGCGGGGCGCGACGCCGGGTCGCCCCCGCCCCGGCCGTCCCGCCGGCACGCGGGTCCACCACACGCTCGACGAGGTCCGCGACGGCGAGCACGACCACGTACGCGGCGGCCGACACCAGCGCGATGCCCGCGACGAGCGGCATGTCCCGCTGCGTCACCGCGGTCACGAGTGCGCGCCCGATGCCCGGGAGCGCGAACACCGACTCGACGACGACCGCACCGGACACGAGCGAACCGAACGCCCAGGCGGACAGGGCGATCCCCGGGAGTGCGGCGTGCCGGAGCAGGTGCCGGCCGAACAGTCCCGCGCGGGTCTCGCCACGACTGCGGGCCGCGAGCGCGAAGGCTGACCGCTGGGCGTCGACCACGCCGTCCCGGACGGTCTCGGCGAGGTACCCGGCGACCGGCACGGCCACCGTCACGACCGGCAGCACCCAGCCCCGGGCCGAGCCGTCGCTGACCGCCGGCACCCAGCCGAGGGCGCTGGCGAACACCACGATGAGGACGCTGCCGAGCCAGAAGTGCGGGGTGACGCTCGCGGTGACGCTCAGGGCGCTCGTGAGTCCCGCGGCGAACCGGCCGCGCTGCGTCGAACACCACGCGGCGACGATCGCGAGCACCCAGGCGACGACGAGCCCGGCCACGGCCAGGGTCAGCGTGACCGGGAGCTGCTGCCCGAGGAGCGTCGACACCGGCGTCCGGAACGCGTACGAGTCACCGAGGTGCCCGGTCGCCAGACGCCCGAGGAACACCGCGTACTGCACGAGCACCGGTCGGTCGAGGCCGTACTCCTGCCGGACCTGCGCGACCGCCTCGGCCGAGGCCTGGGAGCCAGGTCCGCCGAGGATCGCGAGCGCCGGGTCGCCCGGGATGAGCCGGATCGCGACGAACACGATCGTGGCGACCGCCCAGAGCACCCCGATGCCGCCGGCCAGGCGGCGCAGTCCCCACAGGGTCCACGCCGACCACGCGGCGGGCGTGCCTCGACGTCCGCGACGCAATCCGTGCCTCCCGTCCGACGATCGCGACGTCGCGATCAGCGGTCGATCCAGGCCGTGCCGAACCACGGCGTCGACACCGCGGTGGTCTGCACACCGTGCACGCTCGACCGCAGCAGGAAGTGGTTCTGCTGGTCGTAGAGCGGGAGGACGGTGCCGCTGGACAGGATGATCTCCTGCGCCTGCTCGTAGAGGTCGCCGCGCTCGGACGTGTCCGAGGTCTGCGCTGCCCGCTGGAGCAGGTCGTCGAGCTCCGGGTCGTCGAGCTGGGCGAGGTTCGCGAAGTACCCGGACGGTGCTGGCGTGATGCTGGCGGAGTCGTACAGGATGCGGAGGACGTCCGCGCCCACCTTCGTGTACGGCGCGCTGACGACGTCGTACTCGTTCGCCGCGAGGGCCGCGTACCAGCTGGAGAGGTCGAGTTCCTGCAGCACGACCTTGAAGCCGACGGCCTTCTCGGAGGCCTGGATCTGCTGGAACAGGCTGCGCTCGGCGGGGACGGACTGGTTCGTCGACACCGGGAACGTGACGGTCAGCTGCTCGCCGTCCTTCTCGCGGATGCCGTCGCTGCCCACCTTCCAGCCGGCGTCGTCGAGGAGTCGCTTCGCCTTCGTCGGGGAGTACTCGAACAGGCTCTTGTCGGAGTACCCGTACGGCTCGACGCTGGAGAGCACCGAGTACGAGCGCTTCGCCGTCCCGAGGAAGAGCGACCGGATGCCGGGGTCGATCTCGGCGCCGGCGATGAAGGCCTTGCGGACGGCCTCGTCGCGGAAGACCCCGTGGCCGGAGTTCAGCTCGAGGCGGTTCGACGCACCGGGGCGCGGAGCGTCGAGGTCGCGGATGGAACCCTTCGACGAGGCCGCCGTGAGCTGGTCGGGCTGGGCGTTGTCGATGACGTCGACCTGGCCGGACTGCAGTGCCGCGTACCGCGAGGTCGAGTCGGGCAGGAAGCGCCACGTGATGCCGTCGAGGCGGGGCTCCGTGCTGCCGCGGAGCGGCGTGTAGTCGGCGTTCTTGCGGAGCGTCACCCGGTCGCCGTGCTTCCAGCCGATGACCTCGAACGGGCCGGTGCCGACCGGCGACTCGCAGTTCACCGCCTGCGAGCGCTCCAGCGCCTTCGGGGACTCCATGCCGACCCACGGCTGCGAGAACGACTCGAGCAGTGCGCTGTCCGGACGGCTCAGCGTCAGGGTGACCGTGTGGTCGTCGGTGGCCGTCGCCTTCGTGATCGACTGCAGCGCGAGGTACCCCGTGCTCGACGCGGTCGCCGGGTCCTGCACGTGCTCGATGTTCGCCACGACCGCGGCGGCGTCGAAGGGCGTGCCGTCGGTGAAGGTCACGTCGTCGCGGAGCGTGAAGGTGAGCGTCCTGCCGTCGTCGCTCGTCGTCCAGGACTTCGCCAGCGCGGGGACGGGCTTGCCGTCGTCGAGCGCGGTGAGCTCCTCGATGTACTGGGTGGACAGGAGCGCCTGCGGGTAGTTGCCGCCGACGTGCGGGTCGAGGCAGGTGGGTTCGGCGTCGCCCGAGGCGTACGTGAGCGTGCCGCCGTCGACCGGTGTGCTGTTCGACGTCGCGGTGCCGCCACCGGTGCAGCCGGCGAGCACGAGGAGGAGTGCGGCGGCGCCGGCGACCACTGCGGTGGTTTTCTGTACTGAGTCCAAGATCATGGCTGGACGAGTCTAGCGGTTTACTGGGGCCCATGGACGAACCGATGCGCCGCGGTGGCCGCCCCCGACGCTCGAGCGCCGAGGTGCTCGCCGACGCCGCGGCCGAGCTGTTCCTCGAACAGGGCTACGGCCGGACCACGGTCGACCAGATCGCCGCACGGGCCGGGGTCAGCCGTGCGACGTTCTTCAACTACTTCACGGCGAAGTCTGACGTGCTCTGGCTCGACCTCGACGCCGCGGTCGCGACGCTCCCGGCGTGCCTCGCCGCCTCGACCGAGGAGTCCGCGGTGCGGGCCGTCGAGGCCGCGCTGCTCGCCACCGCCCGCGCCCACGACCCCGACCGGGTCCCCTGGGCGATCGCACAGGTCGAGGTGATGGGCATCGGTGCCGAGCTCGTGGCGAGCGTCGCGGCACGGGTGACGGCCCAGCACGCGGCGGTCGCGGCCTTCGTCGCCCGCCGGACGGGGGAGCACCCGGCGGCGCTCTGGCCCCAGACGGTGTCCGGCGCCATGCTCGGGGCGGCCGCAGCGGCCTTCGGCGTCTGGGTCTCGGACGGGGTCGGGCGCCGACCGCTCGTCGAGTACGTCGGGGCGGCGCTCACCCCGGTCGCAGCGGGTCTCGACTCCCACTGAGGTCCGGCCCAATAGGCTCTCTCCCCATGACCCGCGCGCGATGGACACGAACCGCGGTCTTCGCCGTGGTCGCCCTCGCGGGGGTGTTCGTCGCGTACTGGCACATCGGCCGCCAGAGCACCTACGTCGACGAGTTCACCTACACGCGGGCCGGGTGGGACTACGTGCACGGGGTGCTCACCTCGAACCTGCAGCACCCGCCGACCGGCAAGTACCTGTTCGGCGTCGCGCAGCTCGTGTTCGGCGAGGGCGTGCTCGGGCCCCGTCTGGTCGCCGCGACGGCCTCGTTCGGCACCGGTATCGTCCTGTTCGCCTGGCTCCGGCGTCCGATCGGGTACTGGGGCGCCGTGCTCGCCGCCGGGCTCTGGTGGCTCACGCCGCGTGCCGACTCGCCGACGTGGGCTGACGTCGCGTCCGGCACGGCCGCACGGATCGACCGGCTCGCCCTCCTCGAGCCGCTGATGACCTTCTTCGCCGTGGCGGCGCTCGCCGCGGCCTGGCAGTGGGCGACCCGACCCCGACGCGCCGCCGACCGGACCACGGCCTGGGACGGCTGGTGGTGGATGGCGCTCGCCGGTGCCCTCCTGGCACTGTCGGTCACGTCGAAGGTCACCACCACCGTCCTCGTGCTCGCGCTGGTCGCGGTCCCGCTGCTGTTCCGGCGCTGGTCCGGGCTGCTGACCGGGGGCGTCGCGGCCGCCGCGGCGTTCGCCGTGGTGTTCGTCGTCGCGTACGTGCCCGTCGGCGGTGTCCGGGCGATCACCTTCATGATCGAGTTCCAGGGCAAGCACGACACCCGCGGACACATCATCTCGGTCCTCGGGAAGACGTACATGATCGCGCCGTGGTGGACGAACTTCGTGCGGGTCGTCGAGGGGGTCGGGTGGCCGACGGTCGTCGTGCTCCTGGTCGGCACGGCCGCGGCGTTCGCGATCCGCCCGGACCGGCTCGTCGCGCTCCTCGGGATCGCGCTCGGGATCCTCGTCGTCTTCTACTCGACGGCCAACGTCGCGCTGCCGCACTACTACCAGGCGTGGATGCCCTGGATCATCGCGCTCGCCGCGGTCGGGTACACCCGGCTCGCCCGGCTTCGGCCGCCGCTCACGACCGTGGTGGCGCTCCTCGCGGTCGTCGTGACGATCGTCCCCGCGGTCGTCGTGGTGCGGACCGTCGCCGAGACGCGCACCACCGGGTTCGCCCGGCTCGAGGGGGTCCTCGAGGAACGCGGGGTGCCGGACGACGTCCGGGTCCTCGTGTCGGGGTCGGCGCAGCAGTCGTTCGCGGTGTTCATCGGCCGTCGTGGCGCGACCCAGGGGGTGACGCACGGGGACTACGGCGTGCTCGTCGCCGGGATCGACCCGCGGTTCCCGATGGACGACGACCTGCGGGCCTTGCTGCGCGAGCACCCGGAGCGGTTCGAGGAGTTCCGGCTCGACGCGCTGCGGGTGTGGGTCGTGCGGGACGGCCTGGTGATCGAGCGCCGCGGGGACACCGCGACCCTGGTGCCCGCCGACCGCGGCTGACCCGGCCGTGCAGCAGCCGCGTGCGGCTCAGTCGGTCCGGAGCGTACCGGCCCCGCCTGCGGCGACGTCCTCGGCCGTCCCGTTCCGCACCACCTCCGGCACGTCGTCGCCCGTCGGCACGAGCGACTCGTCGCCGGGGTAGCTCAGGGTGAGCACGGCCTCCTCGATGTACTGGCTCTCCTCGAGGGACTTCTCGACGTCGCGCAACCGCACCGCCACGTGCTCCTCGTTCTCGTTGCCGGTCAGGTCGACCGCGGCGACGAGGTAGACCCGCGAGGGCCCGACGAACTCGAGGTGCAGGTAGGTGACGCGCTCGATCTGCGACCGCCCGAGCAGCTCGACGAGCACCGCGTTCTCCAGCTCCGGGGACGTGCTCTCCCCGAGCAGGAACCGGCGGTTGCGGTCGATCAGGACGATCGCGACGACCCCGAGCAGGATGCCGATCGCGATCGAGCCGATGGCGTCGAAGACCGCGAGGCCGGTGACCTGGTGGAGGAACACCCCGAGGAACGCGACCACGAGGCCGATGAGCGCCGCGGCGTCCTCGGCGAAGACGGCGCGGAGGGTCGGGTTCGACGACTGCAGGACGTGCCGGAGCACCGGCACCCGCCGCTTCGTCGCCGCGCCGTGCGCCTGCCGGTACGCCTGCAGGAAGCTCGTGCCCTCGAGGCAGAACGACAGCCCGAGGACGATGTAGTTCAGGAGCACGTCCTCGGCAGGCCCGGTGTCCCCGAGCTCGGTGATGCCGTGGTAGATCGAGACGATGGCGCCGGCGGTGAAGAGACCGAACGCGGCGAACATCGACCAGATGTACGTCTCACGGCCGTAGCCGAGCGGGTGCGCGGTGTCGCGCTTCCTCGAGCCACGCCGTTCGGCGACGAGCAGGAAGATCTCGTTGCCGGTGTCGGCCCACGAGTGTGCGGCCTCGGCGACCATGGACGCCGATCCGGAGATCAGGGAGGCGATCGTCTTGGCGATCGCGACGAGCAGGTTCGCGCCGAACGCGATGACGACGGTGAGCAGGGAATCGGGACGCTCCTGCTGCGCGGGGGCAGCATCTGACGAGGGCATCGCTCCAGCATGCTCCCGTCCGCTAAACTCGTGCACACAGGCGTCGATCCGGCCATCACCGGGGAGTCTCCGGAAGAACCCGGCCGTCAGCACCATCGACCGTCGGCAGTAGAACCGGGCGGACCGGGCCGCGCACGCCCCCGGCAACGAGCGGTCGCCCCGGGTCACCCGGAGCGGCAAGCGAGGTGGTACCGCGGAGCCTGCTCCGTCCTCGTGGTCCTGAGAACCGGCAACCCACAGGAGCCCCGCGGTGCGCTACCCACTTGATTCCGACGCAGACGGCGTCGTCCCGTCGCCGTCCTTCCCCGCCGTCGAGCAGGGGATCCTCGCCTTCTGGAAGGGCGACGGCACGTTCCAGGCGTCGATCGACCAGCGCGAGGGCTGCGACGAGTGGACGTTCTACGACGGCCCGCCGTTCGCCAACGGCCTGCCGCACTACGGCCACCTCCTGACCGGGTACGCGAAGGACGTCTTCCCGCGCTACCAGACCATGCGCGGCAAGCAGGTGCACCGCCGCTTCGGCTGGGACACGCACGGCCTGCCCGCCGAGCTCGAGGCGATGCGCCAGCTCGGCATCACCGAGAAGCACGAGATCGACGAGATGGGCGTCGACGTCTTCAACGCCGCCGCCAAGAAGTCCGTCCTGCAGTACACCGACGAGTGGCAGCAGTACGTCACCCGCCAGGCGCGTTGGGTCGACTTCGAGAACGACTACAAGACCCTCGACGTGACGTTCATGGAGAGCGTGCTGTGGGCGTGGAAGCAGCTCTGGGACAAGGGGCTCGCGTACGAGGGCTTCCGGGTCCTGCCGTACTGCTGGAACGACCAGACGCCGCTGTCGAACCACGAGCTGCGCATGGACGACGACGTCTACAAGATGCGCCAGGACCAGTCCGTCACGGTGTCGTTCCCGCTGCGGGGTGCGCGCGCCGCGGAGCTCGGGCTCGACGGCGTGCGTGCGCTCGCCTGGACGACGACCCCCTGGACCCTGCCGACGAACGCCGCGCTGGCGGTCGGCCCTGCGGTCGCGTACGTGGTGCTGCCCGCCGGTCCAGGAGGCGCGGCTGACGGTGGCACCGCCGGTTCCGTCCACTACCTGCTGGCGTCGGACACCGTGGCCGCCCACGCGAAGGACCTCGGCTACGAGAGCGCGGAGGACGCCGCTGCCGCGGTCGTCCGCACCCTGACGGGTGCGGAGCTCGACGGCGTCGAGTACGAGCGCCTCTTCGACTTCCTCGCGGAGACCGAGGGCATGGAGAACGCCTGGAAGATCCTCGTCGCCGACTACGTCGAGACGGGCGAGGGCACCGGCATCGTGCACCAGGCCCCGGCCTACGGTGCCGACGACCAGGTGGTCTGCGCCGCCGCGGGGATCCCCGTGGTGCTGTCGCTCGACGAGGGCGGTGTCTTCACGTCGCAGTTCGGCGAGGTCGCCGGCATGCTCTGGTCGGACGCGAACAAGCCCCTCACGAAAGCCGTCCGCGACGCCGGGCGACTGCTCCGCCAGGCGTCCTACGAGCACAGCTACCCGCACTGCTGGCGCTGCCGGAAGCCCCTCATCTACAAGGCCGTGTCGAGCTGGTTCGTCCGCGTGACCGAGTTCCGCGACCGCATGGGCGAGCTCAACCAGGACATCAACTGGGTGCCGGACAACGTCAAGGACGGCCAGTTCGGCAAGTGGGTCGGCAACGCCATCGACTGGTCGGTGTCCCGCAACCGGTACTTCGGCACGCCGATCCCGGTGTGGCAGTCCGACGACCCCGAACACCCGCGCACCGACGTGTACGGCTCGCTCGAGGAGATCGAGCGTGACTTCGGTCGACTGCCGGTGAACGCCGACGGCGTGGTCGACCTGCACCGCCCGTTCATCGACGACCTGACGCGCCCCAACCCGGACGACCCCACCGGGAAGTCGACGATGCGCCGGATCACCGACGTGTTCGACGTCTGGTTCGACTCCGGGTCGATGCCCTACGCCCAGGTGCACTACCCGTTCGAGAACCGCGAGTGGTTCGAGTCGCACAACCCGGCCGACTTCATCGTCGAGTACATCGGGCAGACCCGCGGCTGGTTCTACGTCATGCACGTGCTGTCCACCGCGCTGTTCGACCGGCCGGCGTACAAGAACGTCATCAGTCACGGCATCGTGCTCGGCTCCGACGGCCAGAAGATGTCGAAGTCGCTCCGGAACTACCCGGACGTCTCCGAGGTGTTCGACCGCGACGGTGCCGACGCGATGCGCTGGTTCCTGATGTCGTCGTCGGTCATCCGCGGCGGGAACCTCGTCGTCACGGAAGAGGGCATCCGCCAGGGCGTCCGCGAGTTCCTGCTGCCGCTCTGGTCGACGTACTACTTCTTCACCCTCTACGCGAACGCGTCGGGGGAGTCCGGGTACCAGGCGTCGCGGAGCACGGCGAGCACCGACGTGCTCGACCGCTACCTGCTCGCGAAGACCCGGGTGCTCGTGTCGGACGTGCAGCAGCACCTCGACGCGCTCGACACCCCGCTCGCCGCCCAGGCCGTCCGCGACTTCGCCGACGTGCTGACGAACTGGTACGTGCGCCGGTCGCGCGACAAGTTCTGGCTCGGCGCCGAGTCCTCGTCCGAGGCCCGTGCCGCGTTCGACACGCTGTACACCGTGCTCGAGACGCTCACCCGCGTCGCCGCACCCCTCGCCCCGCTCGTGACCGACGCGGTCTGGCGGGGACTGACCGGCGGCCGCAGCGTCCACCTCGAGGACTTCCCCGACGCCGAGGAGTTCCCGGCCGACCAGGCGCTCGTCGAGTCCATGGACCGTGTGCGGGACGTCGCCTCGAAGGGGCTCGCGCTCCGCAAGGCCACCGGCAAGCGCGTCCGCCTGCCCCTCGCCACCCTGACGCTCGTGGTGCCCGACCCGGCGGCCGTCGAGCCCTTCGTGGACATCCTCCGCGACGAGCTCAACGTCAAGCAGGTCGTGCTCGAGCAGCAGGAGGAGTCGTCGCTCGGTCGGTACGGCATCGAGCGGAAGCTCACCGTGAACGCCCGTGCCGCCGGACCCCGCATCGGCAAGCAGGTCCAGCAGGTCATCCCGGCCGCCAAGAAGGGCGACTGGACCGCGACCGAGTCCGGCGTGACCGTCGGCGGCGTCGACCTCGTCGAGGGCGAGTACACGCTCGACCTCACCGTCGCCGACGACTCCGTGGCGGTGGCGTTCCTCGACGGCGGCGGCTTCGCGGTGCTCGACACCGTGACGACGCCCGAGCTCGAGGCCGAGGGGCTCGCCCGCGACGTCGTCCGCGCCGTCCAGCAGGCCCGCCGTGACGCCGACCTCGACGTCAGCGACCGCATCGTCCTCACCCTCGGTGCGGACGAGGTCGCCGACGCGGCGGTCCGCACCCACCAGCAGCTCATCGCGGGGGAGACCCTGTCGACGAGCGTCGAGATCGTGCCCCTCGGGGCAGACGCCACCACCACCGACGTCGGTGACGGTGCGAAGGTGACCGTGGAGGTGTCACGCGCATGAGCGAGTACCCCGAAGAACCGTCCGAGGACGGCATCGAGATCCCCGTCGGCCCCGCCGGTGCGACGGACCCCGCCGACGCCGTGCCCTACGGCGCGGACGACGACGAGGTCAAGCGCGTCGAGGCGGCCCTGTACGCCCGGATCGGCGAGCAGTCGCCCGAACACCGGCTGTCCGCGACCCGGCGTGCCGTCGAGCTCCTCGGCGACCCGCACCTGTCGTACCCCGTGATCCACTTGACCGGCACGAACGGCAAGACCTCGACCGCGCGCATGGCCGAGAGCATCGTCCGGGCACACGGCCTCCGGACCGGCCTCATGACGAGCCCGCACCTGGTGTCGATCCGGGAGCGCATCGTCATCGACGGCACCCCGATCGCCGCCGACCGCTTCGTGGAGAACTGGGACGACATCGCCCCGATCCTCGAGATGACCGACCAGGAGCTCACCGACAAGGGCGAGCTCCCGCTGACCTTCTTCGAGGCGCTGACCGTCCTCGCCCTGGCGTGCTTCGCCGAGGCGCCGGTCGACGTCGCCGTGATCGAGGTCGGCATGGGCGGCGAGTGGGACTCCACCAACGTCGTGCAGAGCCAGGTGCAGGTGTTCACGCCGATCGCGATCGACCACGCCAAGCAGCTCGGCAGTACCGTCGCCGAGATCGCCCGCACGAAGTCCGGCATCATCAAGCCCTCGTCGTCGATCGTCTCGAGCGCACAGACGCCCGAGGCGCTCGCCGAGCTGCAGCGCGCGGCCGAGCTCACCGAGTCGACCCTCGCGGTCGAGGGGGACGGCTTCCGGCTCGTCGACGTGACGCCGGCCGTCGGCGGCCAGCTCATCACCGTGCAGGGCATCGCCGGCCGCTACGACGACCTGTTCCTGCCGCTCTTCGGCCGGCACCAGGCCCACAACGCCGCCGTCGCGATCGCCGCCGTCGAGGCCTTCCTCGGCCGCGGTTCGCAGGCCCTCGACGAGGACGTCCTGTCCGAGGGACTCGCCG
Organism: Curtobacterium sp. USHLN213; assembly: GCF_037144815.1. Lineage (NCBI taxonomy): Bacteria > Bacillati > Actinomycetota > Actinomycetes > Micrococcales > Microbacteriaceae > Curtobacterium > Curtobacterium sp. USHLN213. The sequence continues at coordinate 13,091 of NZ_JBBCYQ010000008.1, forward strand.
GTGCGACCAGCCCCGGCCGGCTCCAGCCGATCGCCACGGGTCCGACCGTGGTGGTCGACGCGGCGCACAACCCGCACGGCGCACGCGCGCTCGCCGAGGCGCTCCCCGTGGCGTTCCCGTCCGAGCACGTGGTCGGCGTCGTCGGCATCCTCGGCGACAAGGACGCCCGCGGCTTCGTCCGCGCGCTCAAGGACACCGTCGCGACCTTCGTCGTGACCCAGCCGCCGGGGGAGCGCGCCCTCGACGCGGACGAGTTCGCCCGGGTCGTCGTCGACGAGGTCGGCGAGGACCGGGTCGTCGTCGAGCCGTCGCTCGAGGCCGCCCTCCAGGAGGCCCGTGACCTCGCGGACGACGCCGAGCCGGACGACGCCATGGTGCTCGTCGCGGGCTCGATCGTGATGGTGGGCCGCGTCATGGACCTGGTCCACGCCGAAGGCGGGACGAAGTGACGGACGCGGGCCGCGCCTCCAGGACCCCACGCGCACCGCGCACCCGTCGGCCGCGACGCGATCGCGGCGCACGGGAGAGCCTGCTGTCGATCACCCTCGTGCTCGAGGCGATCATGTTCTTCTTCCCGATGCTCGTCGTGTTCGGCAAGGGGACGCTCCCGCCGGCGGTCGCGTTCGGCGGCGGCATCGGCTCGATGATCGTGCTGGCACTGGCCTCTCGCCTGACCGGCAACCGCGCCGGTGTAGGGTTCGGGTGGCTGCTGCAGGCGGCCATCCTCGCCACCGGGTTCATCGAACCGTTCATGTTCGCCGTGGCCGTGGTGTTCCTGGCGCTGTGGGTCTTCTGCTTCGTCAAGGGCGGTCAGCTCGACCGTCAGAACGCCGCGAGACGCGCGGCCCTCGGCGAGGACTGACCACCCCGTTCGACCACGAAACACCAGGAGTTCCGCGTGTCCGATCTCGAAGAGACCCTCGTCCTCGTCAAGCCCGACGGCGTCGCCCGCCAGCTCACCGGTGAGATCCTCCGCCGGATCGAGGCCAAGGGCTACGAGATCGTCGACCTGAAGATGGTGACGGCGCCCCGTGACCTGCTCGACGCCCACTACGAGGAGCACCAGGGCAAGCCGTTCTTCGAGCCCCTCGTCGAGTTCATGCAGTCCGGCCCGGTCGTCGCCGTGCGCGTCGCCGGCAACGGCGTCATCGCCGGCTTCCGGTCGCTCGCCGGCACCACCGACCCGACCTCGGCCGCGCCCGGGACGATCCGCGGTGACCTCGGCCGCGACTGGGGCCTCAAGGTGCAGCAGAACCTCGTGCACGGCTCCGACAGCCCCGAGTCGTCGGCGCGCGAGCTCGCGCTCTGGTTCGCCTGAGTCCGGGGGATCGACGCGTGACGAACAACGACCGTCCCACGAAGAACGAGCGTCGCCAGCACGCCCGTGACGTCGCCCGGCAGCGCGCCGAGGCCGAGAAGCGCCGCAAGCGCCGCAACCGCTGGTTCCTGCAGGGTGGCATCGGCCTCGGGATCATCGCCGTCGCCGCGATCGTCGCGATCGTGGTGGTGAACGTGAACAACCAGCCCGCCGTGTCCGCGGCCGGGCCGAAGAACATGGCGACCGGTGCGATCCAGTTCACCGGCAGCGACGGGACGGTCACCCCCGTGACCTCCGGCGCGGTGTCGGCGAAGGCCACCCCGTCCCCGGTGCCCACCGCGGCCGCCGACGGGAAGGTCCAGGTCACCGAGTACGTCGACTGGGCCTGCCCGGTCTGCAAGCAGTTCGAGGCCGCCTACGCCGACCAGATCCTCGACAAGGTGAAGTCCGGCGACGCGACCCTCGCGATCCAGCCCGTGTCGATCCTCGACCGCAGCTACCAGAACTCGCGGTACGCCAGCCGTGCCGCGAACGCCGCGATGTGCGTCGCGAACTACGCGCCGGACAAGTTCCTCGACGTCCAGACGCAGTTCTTCGACAACCAGCCGGAGGAGGGCACGAAGGGCCTGACGAACGCCGAGATCGCGAAGCTCGTCACGGCCGGCGGAGCGACCGGGTCGAACGTCTCCGAGTGCCTGTCGAGCGAGCGCTTCCGCGGGTGGGTGACGAAGTCCACCAACGCCGTGCTGGCCGATCCGGCACTGCAGGGCACGCAGGGCTTCGGCACGCCGACCGTCCTCGTGAACGGCAAGAAGATCGCCACGCTCACCGACGTCATCACCGAGATCGACGCCGCGTCGAAGTAGCACGCTCGACGACGGCCCCCGCTTCCGATCGGAAGCGGGGGCCGTCGTCGTCCGGAGCGGCCGGTACTACGCCTTCCCGCCGTTCTGCTCCACGAACGCCGCGAAGGCGTCCGTGTCGGTGAGGGAACCGTTGTACTGCTTGCCGTTGACGATCACGGTGGGGGTGCCGGTGACCTTGTCGAGCGACGAGTTCGGGATCGGGTCGTTGAGCACCCGGTTCGTCGCGTCGGCCACCCACCCGGCGAACTTCTGGTCCGTGATGCAGGACGCCACGTTCTCGTTCGTCGCCCCGGCGGCCTTCGCGAGCGATGCGAGCTTGTCGTTCGTGAGGCCGCGCGTGCTCTCGGACGGCTGGTTCTCGTAGAGCGACGTGTTGTACGCGAGGAACGCGTCCGGGTCGTAGTTCGCGACGCAGGCCGCGGCGGCGGCCGAACGGGTCGAGTACTTCGAGCCGAGGGACACGCGGTCGAGCAGGTTGAACGGGTGCAGCTCGAGCGTCGCCGAGCCGTCCTTCACCCACTGCTGGATCTGGGACATCTGGCTCGTCTCGAACTGGTTGCAGTAGGGGCACATGTAGTCCGAGTACACCGTGATGTTCGCGACCGAGTCGTCCTGCTTCGTCGGGGTCGGCTTCCCGCCCTCCGGCGTGGCCTTCGTGGTGACCGGGACGATCTGCCCGTTCGAGCCCGTCAGGAGCACACCGTCGCTCGCCATGTTCTTCGGCCCGGGGCCGGCGGGTTGCACGGAGTTCGCGACGACCACGACGACGATCGCGGCGACCGCGAGCGCGCCGACGATGATGCCGCTGATCCCCAGGGTCTTGTTGCGGCGTCGACGCGCCTGCTCCTTCGCGCGGGCGAGGCGTGCGCGCTCCCGCGCTGCCTCCCGCCGGGCCTTCTTGCTCTCGTTCTCGCTCATCGCCATCGAGCGTAGGTCGTGCCGGTCGGCCGATCGGCCGATCTGGCTGGGAAGGACCCAGGAATTCGATGACGCGTCATCGGCAACGCTCAGCGGGCGCTCAGAAGGAGGAGAGGACCCGCGGGAACACGATGAGGATCGACACGGCGATGAACAGGTAGTTCGCCAGCGGGAAGGCCCAGCAGAAGGGCAGCAGGGTCCGACCGAGCCGCTGGGCGCCGGCGCCGAAGCGTCCCTGCGCGGCGTTCCAGATCGTGAACACCCAGAACATCGGGATCGTCATCGACCACACGAGCATGCACCACGGGCAGAGCGCGCCGATGAACCAGACGGTCTGGGTGAAGAGCCACGTGACGAAGACCCACGCCAGGAACACGCCCGCGTTGAACGCGATCCAGAACCAGCGCGAACCGTTCCGGAACCCGGCCAGGAGCATGACCGCGACGGCGATCGGCGCGACGAAGCCCATGACGCCGAGCAGCGGGTTCGGGAAGCCGAGCAGGTGCCCCTGCCAGCTGGCCATCACGTCCGAGCAGTTGATGAACGGGTTGACGTCGCAGGACAGCACTGCCTGGGGGTGCGCGTACTTCTCGAACTCGTCGATGACCAGTCGGAACGCCCCGTAGAGACCCACCGCGCCGGTGATCAGGAGGAAGACGCCCATGGCGATCGGACGGCGGACGGCAGGTGCTGGCGTGCTCACGGCGTCATCATCGCATGCTCGATCCGGTCCTTTCCCGGTGCGGCATGCGATAATCCCTGGAGGTCGTGCGGCCATCCGCACGACGACGAAAGCTTTCCGGGCCCAGCCCGGACGATCAGGTGCGGTGAGAGCGCACCGTGACCGGGACGCGCGCGACGCGACGGTCACAAGACAGCGAACGCGGGGGCGTGGTCGCCACCCGCTACAACTACAGAATTCCCGCCGTCCGGACAGGATGCGAGCGGGGTCAAGGAGTGCACCAGGTCCATGGTGGAGCAGAACAACGACAACACGAACAACGAAGAAGTCGCACCGAAGCGTCGAGGCCGCCTGTTCGGCGGTCGGCGCGCCCGGTCGGCCGGCCAGGAGGCACGGGGTGACGCCGCGCAGACCGGTCCCGTCGAGCAGGTGACCGGGTCTCCGGCGGACGGCACGTCCGACGCCGGCGCGGAGACGTTCGCGGTGACGGACGCAGCGCCGGACGCCGGGGGAGCGCCGGAGGCGCCCACCGTGTCGGTCGCGGTCGAGGCGACCGCCGGCGGCGACGAGCCGCACGACGTGAGCACCCTCACGGGCGACCTGCCGGTCATCACGGCCGGTGACGACACCGAGACCGCAGCCGCACCGGCCGCGACGGTCGAGGCGGACGCGAGCAGCGCCTCCAGTCCGGCGGAGCCCGGCGACGAGCCGTTCGTCCCCAAGGCGACGAGCACGCTCAGCCTGATCTTCCACGCCCCGGTCCTGCCGGACCTGCCCGAGCGCGCGCCCCGTCACGACGAGGACGACGACGACGAGCAGGGCGGCGGACGCCGTCGGTCGCGTCGCCGCGGCACGAGCGCCGACCGCGAAGGCCGCGAGCCGCGCGAACCGCGCGAGCCGCGGGACCACCAGGAGCCCCGCCGCCGCGAGGTCGAGTACATCACCGAGCCGCAGAAGGTGAAGGGCTCGACGCGGCTCGAGGCGAAGAAGCAGCGCCGCCGCGACGGGCGCGATGCCGGTCGTCGTCGCCAGGTCGTCACCGAGGACGAGTTCCTCGCCCGCCGCGAGAGCGTCGACCGGCAGATGATCGTCCGGTCGAGCGCCTCGAAGATCGAGATCGGCGTGCTCGAGGACGGTGTCCTCGCCGAGCACTACGTGACGAAGTCGCACAACGTGTCGCTCATCGGCAACGTGTACCTCGGCAAGGTGCAGAACGTCCTGCCCTCGATGGAGGCGGCGTTCGTCGACATCGGTCGCGGCCGCAACGCCGTGCTGTACGCGGGCGAGGTCGACTGGAACTCGGTCGACACCGGCAACCACGGGCGTCGGATCGAAGCCGCGCTCAAGCCGGGCGACAAGGTCCTCGTGCAGGTCACGAAGGACCCGGTCGGGCACAAGGGCGCCCGTCTGACGAGCCAGGTCTCGCTGCCGGGCCGCTACCTCGTGTACGTGCCGAACGGCTCGATGAACGGCATCTCGCGCAAGCTGCCGGACACCGAGCGTGCGCGCCTCAAGAAGATCCTCAAGGAGGTCCTCCCGGAGCACGCGGGCGTCATCGTCCGCACCGCCGCCGAGGGCGCGACCGAGGAGCAGCTCACCCGCGACGTGCAGCGGCTCACCAGCCAGTGGGAGGCGATCCAGAAGAAGGTCGCGAACGGCCAGGCGCCGGTCATGCTCCACTCGGAGCCGGACCTGCTCGTGAAGATCGTCCGCGACGTCTTCAACGAGGACTTCACCAAGCTCATCATCGACGGCTCCGCGGCGCGCGAGACGATCGACGAGTACCTCACCGCGGTCGCGCCGGACCTCAAGGACCGCGTCGAGATCTACGACGGCCCGGACTCCTTCGAGGAGTACCGCCTCAACGAGCAGATCGAGAAGGCCCTCGACCGCAAGGTCTGGCTGCCCTCCGGCGGTTCGCTCGTGATCGACCGCACCGAGGCCATGACGGTCGTCGACGTCAACACGGGGAAGTTCGTCGGGTCCGGCGGCAACCTCGAGGAGACCGTCACGAAGAACAACCTCGAAGCGGCCGAGGAGATCGTCCGCCAGCTCCGCCTGCGGGACATCGGCGGCATCATCGTCGTCGACTTCATCGACATGGTGCTCGAGTCGAACCGCGACCTCGTGCTGCGTCGACTCGTCGAGTGCCTCAGCCGTGACCGGACGAAGCACCAGGTCGCCGAGGTCACCTCGCTCGGCCTCGTGCAGATGACCCGCAAGAAGATCGGCGTGGGGCTCCGCGAGTCCCTCGACGAGGTCAACGCCAAGGTCAACGACAACAACGCCGACCCGGGGCCGTCGAAGAGCCGTCGCAAGAGCCGCGGTGGGGCCGGCAACGGCGGGTCCAACGGTGGGAACGGTTCGAACGGTTCGAACGGTGGGAACGGGTCGAACGGCGGGTCCGGCAACGGTTCGTCGTCGAACGGCTCGTCGCACGCGCACCAGATCACGGACGACGTGAAGAGCGCGCTGTCCCGGATCGCCGCATCGACCATCCCGCACGAGGAGCACGACGGGGCTGCGACCCCGGCTTCGGCGTCCTCTGCGGTGTCGGCGGGTTCGGCGTCATCGGCGTCATCGGCGGCATCGGCGCCGGAGGCACCCGCCGCGGAGTCCGGTCCGGACACCGGCGCGTCGCAGTCCGAGCACGGCGAGCAGTCGTCGGGCTCGAAGCGTCGACGTCGTCGTGGTGGCCGCGGTGCCGGTGCGCCCGAGACGACGGCGGACACCGCGTCCGGCTCGTCCTCGACGCCCGATGCGCCGTCCGCGCCCGAGCAGGGCACCTCGGCGGCTGCCGCTCCGGCTGCTGCGGCTCCGGCTGCGGCGGCTCCGGTCGCTGCTGCCCCCGTCGTCGAGGACGTGCCGGCCAAGGCGCCGACCCGCCGTCGGGTGAGCTCGAGTGCCCCGGTGACCCCGGCCGAGACCTCGGTCGCGATCCTCGACATCCCGATCGCCGCCACGAAGCGCGAGCCGCGCCAGGTCAGCGGGGACGCCGAGTCCCTGCTCGACTCCGTGCTGCAGGCGCTCCCGGAGCCCAAGCAGCCGGGGCAGGGCCGTTCGCGGTCCCGTCGCGTCTCGTCCCCGAGCATCAGCGCACCGGCGACGGCCGAGGGTGACGACTCCGACGACGGCGCCGTGATCCTGGGGAACTGACGATGTCGAACCCCGGCGATCCGCAGCGGTCGCAGCGGTCGCAGCACGATCGTGGGTACTACGGCGCGGGCTGGTCCCAGCCCGCGCCGCCCGCCGGTGCCCCGCAGCAGCCGGGCGGAGCGTACGGGGGACCGCAGCAGTCCGGTGTCCCGTACGGTGCGCCGCAAGGCGGCCCGTACCGCGGGCCGCAGTACGGCGGGTCCGCGCCGGCTCCGCGGCCGCCGCGGACGCCGGCGGATCCGCGTCGGGCCTTCGCTCCGGGAGCGTCGGTCACGAACACGGCCGGCGCGCTCATCGCCGTCGTGTCGATCGTCCTCGTCGAGTTCGTCTCAGGGCTCGTCGGCCTGCTCGGCGCCTCGTTCGTGGTGCACCCGTTCGCGAGCTACGGCGCGGGCGGCAGCCTGGTCGGCGGGTTCGTGTCCGGGGTGTTCGCCACGCCGTTCCCGTTCTACGCCGGGGCCTTCCTCGCGCTGGCGTTCCTCACGCCCGTCGACCGACGGAGCCCGCTGCCGACGGTGCTCCTCCGCGCCGTGCTCGCCGGGGCCGCTGGGACGATCGCCCTGGCGCTCGTCGGGGTCTTCACGGGCACGTTCAGCGCCGTCCGCTCGGGAGGCGCCCAGCTCCTCATCGACGTCGTCACCCGCCCGCTGCAGTCCGGTGTGCCGTTCACGCTGATGCTCATCGCGACGTCGACCGCGGCGTGGCTCTGGCTCGGGCGGCCCCGGGGCGGACGTCGTGCACCCGGAGCACCCGGCACGCCCGGGACGGTCCGACCGGCCGACGCGGTGCCGCCGGCGACCGTGCAGCCGTCGTCGCAGCAGGGTCAGGCGGGTCAGCCGGGGGCGCAGGGGGGCCAGGTGCCGCCGTACGCGCCGCCGCAGCCCCCGTCGAACCCCTGGGGTGGTCCGGCGCCGCGCTGAGCCGCTGAGCGGCCGCGTGCGGCTCGTGGCCGTGTGCCGTGTGCCGTGTGCCGTGTGCCGACGTGGTGCGACACGGTCGATGTCGTACGACGTCGACTTTGTCGCAGGTTGCGTGCACCATCCGTTGCGCCCGCGGGGGTGCGACATCCCCGACGTCGTCCGACCTCGGCGATGTCGTTCGGCCTCGCCACGCGCGACGGCGCCGCACCGCCACGCCACGCCACGCCCGGGAGTCGGCCGCGCGCCGAGGGAGGTGCCCGGCGGGGCGGGGGTGCGCCGCGCCTCCTGGACCGCCGCGCGCCACCGCGCCGTGCCGCGTGCGAGGTGCCGGGCAGGGTGCGAGGGTGTGACCGCCGCACCCAGCACGGAACCTCGCACCGTGCATGGCGCCACCGCGCCGTGCCGCGTGCGAGGCGCCGGGCAGGGTGCGAGGGTGCGACCGCCGCACCCAGCACGGGACCTCGCACCGTGCGTGGGCGGCCGCGCGCTCAGAACGTGTGCTTGTCCCGCTGGGCGACCCGCAGCCCGCTGCCGATCAGGCGCAGGACCAGCTCCCGCCCGGTGACCGCCGTGGCCCCCGCGGCGACGAGTTCCTCGTAGCGCGACAACGGCACGTCGTAGTGGTCGTGGTCGAACGCACGGCGTGGGATACCGACGCGTCCAGCGAACTCGTGCAGCTCGTCGTATGATGTGTCACTGACGAGGTGCGACCACAGAGTGTCGTGTGCGGGCCACGTCGGCGGGTCGATCATCACGGTCACACGGCAATCGTACGTGTGTCGCCGTTTGACCGGACCTGGGGGCATCGAGTATTCTCGATCCCTGGTGTCAGCGGGCCGTTCTGCCTGCGTCGCCGATCGGGCCCGGCCCTCCGGGAACCGCTCGTGCAGAAGTGGGCACCCGAGACTTCCCTCAAGCAGAGTTACGTAAGGATTTCCACGTGGTTTACGCAGTAGTGCGCGCCGGCGGCCGTCAGGAGAAGGTCGAGGTCGGCACGATCATCACGATCGACCGTGCCAAGGCCGACGACAAGGGCAACATCGACCTCGCCCCGGTGCTCCTCGTGGACGGTGACAAGATCACGTCGGCGGCTTCCGAGCTCGCCAACGTGACGGTCACCGCCGAGGTGCTCGAGGACCTCCGCGGTCCGAAGGTCGTCATCCAGAAGTTCAAGAACAAGACCGGGTACAAGAAGCGTCAGGGTTTCCGCGCTGAGCTCACCCGCGTCAAGATCACCTCGATCGCGTAAGGCGGGAGTAGAAGATGGCACACAAGAAGGGTGCGAGCTCCACTCGCAACGGTCGTGACTCGAACGCACAGCGCCTCGGCGTGAAGCGCTTCGGTGGCGAGGTCGTCAACGCCGGTGAGATCATCCTCCGCCAGCGCGGTACCCACTTCCACCCGGGCGCCAACGTCGGCCGCGGTGGCGACGACACGCTGTTCGCCCTCTCGGCCGGTGCGGTCGAGTTCGGCACCAAGGGCGGCCGCAAGGTCGTCAACATCGTCAACGCGTAAGCAGTTCGACGATCTGACTCTGCGGGAGGGGCGGGCCACGTGGCCGCCCCTCCCGTTCTTTCGTTGCAACACCAAGGAGTGGACCCATGGCGACCTTCGTCGACCGCGTGACCCTGCACCTCACCGCGGGGAACGGCGGCAACGGCTGCGTGTCGGTCCGCCGTGAGAAGTTCAAGCCGCTGGCCGGCCCGGACGGCGGCAACGGCGGTGACGGTGGCGACATCGTCCTCGTCGCCGACCCCCAGGTGACGACCCTGCTCGGCTACCACCGCTCGCCGCACCGTTCCTCCAAGAACGGGCAGCCCGGCATGGGCGACATGCGGAGCGGCATCAGCGGTGAGACGCTCGAGCTCCCGCTGCCGATCGGCACCGTCGTGTACGACGAGAACGGCGACGTCCTCGCGGACATGACCGAGCCGGGCATGCGCGTCGTCATCGCCCCCGGCGGTCAGGGCGGTCTCGGCAACGCCGCGCTCTCGACCACGAAGCGCAAGGCCCCCGGTTTCGCGCTGCTCGGCACCGAGGGCTGGGCCGGTGACGTCAGCCTCGAGCTGAAGACCATCGCCGACGTCGCCCTCGTCGGGTTCCCGAGCGCCGGCAAGTCCTCGCTCATCGCCGCGATCTCCGCCGCGAAGCCGAAGATCGCCGACTACCCGTTCACGACCCTCACGCCGAACCTCGGCGTCGTCGAGTCCGGATCCACCCGCTTCACCGTCGCCGACGTCCCCGGTCTGATCGAGGGCGCGTCGGAGGGCAAGGGCCTCGGCCTCGAGTTCCTCCGTCACGTCGAGCGCTGCGAGGCACTCCTGCACGTGATCGACTGCGCCACGCTCGACCCCGGCCGTGACCCGATCAGCGACCTCGACGTCATCCTCGGCGAGCTCGAGCGCTACCCGGTCCCCGAGGGCCAGGTGCCGCTGCTCGAGCGCCCGCAGATGATCGCGCTCAACAAGGTCGACGTGCCCGAGGCCGAAGAACTCGCCGCCTTCGTGCGCGACGAGCTCGAGGGCCGTGGCTACCGCGTCTTCCCGATCTCGACCGCGTCCCGCAAGGGCCTGCGCGAGCTGACGTTCGCGCTGGCCGACGTCGTGGAGCAGGCCCGCGCCTCCCGTGCCGCCGAGCCGGTGGCCGAGCGCATCGTCCTCCGTCCCAAGGCGGTCGACGACAAGCCCTTCACCATCCGCGCCGAAGGCGGCGAGGAACACCGCTTCTACCGCATCCGCGGTGCGAAGCCGGAGCGCTGGGTGCAGCAGACCGACTTCACGAACGAAGAGGCGATCGGCTACCTCGCCGACCGCCTGGCGAAGCTCGGCGTCGAGGACGGCCTGTTCAAGGCCGGAGCCGTCGCCGGGTCCACCGTCGTCATCGGTGGCGACGGCGGCACGATCTTCGACTGGGAGCCCACGCTCACCTCGACCGCGGAGCTCATCACGAGCGCCCGCGGTACCGACGCCCGGATCGGCGCGACCTCGCGTCCGACCCGCAACGAGCGTCGCGAGGAGTACTTCGAGCGCATGGACGCCAAGGCCGCGGCGCGTGCCGAGCTCGAGCAGGAGCGCATCGCCGGGCTGTGGGCGGAGGACGGAGACCTGTCTCCCGCCGAAGCAGACCGGGACGACAGGGACTGACCACGGCATGACCGACACGACCGCACGCACCGACCTCGGACCCGTCACCCGGCGCGAGGACATCCCGCGTGCCAAGCGGATCGTGGTCAAGGTCGGGTCGTCGTCGGTCAGCGGTGACAACACCGGGCAGATCGCTCCGCTCGTGGACGCCATCGCGGCAGCGCACGCCCGGGGGACCGAGGTCGTCCTCGTGTCCTCCGGCGCCATCGCCACCGGGTTCCCGTTCCTCGGGCTCGAGGGCCGCCCCGACGACCTCGCCACCCAGCAGGCCGCCGCCGCGACCGGGCAGAACGTCCTGATGTTCCGGTACCAGAAGGAACTCGACCGGCACGCGGTCGTCGCGGCGCAGATCCTCCTGACCGCGGGGGACCTGCAGAACCCGACGCACCGGGTGAACGCGCAGCGGGCCATCGACCGGCTGCTCGCGCTTCGGGTGCTGCCGATCGTGAACGAGAACGACACCGTGGCGACGCACGAGATCCGCTTCGGGGACAACGACCGGCTCGCGGCGCTCGTGGCCCGGCTGCTCGGGGCCGATGCGCTCGTGCTGCTGTCCGACGTGGAGTCGCTCTACACGCGGCCCCCGGAGCAGCCCGGCGCGGAGCCGATCACGCACGTGCCGTTCGGCGACGAGCTCGCCGGGGTCACGTTCGGGTCGATCGGTGCCGCGGGCGTGGGGACCGGGGGAGCGGGGACGAAGGTCGCTGCCGCCCGGCTCGCGGCCGAGGCCGGCACGGCGGTGCTCGTGACGGCGACGGCGCTCGTGGAGCGGGCGTTGGCGGGGGAGCAGGTCGGGACCTGGTTCGAGGCGGCGGCGCGGGGCTGACGGGGTACGGGAGGCGCGGGTCGGCTTCGACGCGCCGCTCACGTCCGCCGAGGGGGCATTGTTCGTCACGCTCGGCGCCTCCGAGCGACGGATTCCGCGACCTCGGCGGCACGCCTGCGGCGTGTCGTGCCCGCTCGCGGGGCGCGCGGACCGAGGGGCGAGGGCGCTGCGGGCGTGTGCTGACTCCTCCACAGGAGCCGCGCCTCCAGGGCCCTCCACAGGTGAGCCGGACCGCCGTCATGTGGCGGACCCCCGCGCCTAGAATCGAGCCATGTCGCTGACCGCATCCGCCCCGACCCTGACCGACAAGCTCGTCGCTGCGCGCGACGCGGCGTCGGTCCTCGCCACGGCGACGACCGCGGTGAAGGACGCGGCGCTCCTCGCGATCGCGGCGGGCGTGCGACAGGCGACGGACGAGATCGTCGCGGCCAACCACGAGGACCTCCTGGCGGGCGAGGAGAGCGGGCTCTCGTCCGGGCTCCTGGACCGGCTGCGGCTCGATCCCGTCCGTATCGACGCCCTCGCCGCCGCGGTCGAGCACGTCGTCGGCCTCACCGACCCGGTCGGGCAGCACGTCCGCGGGTCGCGGTTGCCGAACGGGCTGCAGCTCTCCCAGGTGCGGGTGCCGTTCGGGGTCGTCGGCGCGATCTACGAAGCGCGGCCGAACGTCACGGTCGACATCGCCAGCCTCGCGCTGAAGAGCGGCAACGCGGTCGTGCTCCGGGGCGGCTCGGCGGCGCAGCGCACCAACGCGGTGCTCGTCGCCCGGATCCAGGACGCCGTCGCCTCGGCGGGGTTGCCGCGCGAACTCGTGCAGACGATCGACGAGTTCGGGCGTGCCGGCGCGACCGACCTGATGCGGGCGCGCGGGCTCGTCGACGTGCTCATCCCGCGGGGCAGCGCGTCACTGATCCAGACCGTCGTGACCGAGTCGCAGGTGCCCGTGATCGAGACGGGTGCCGGGGTCGTCCACGTGTTCCTCGACGAGTCGGCACCGCTCGACCGGTCGATCGACATCGTCCTGAACAGCAAGGTGCAGCGGCCCAGCGTGTGCAACGCGCTCGAGACGCTCCTCGTGCACGAGCGGGCGGCCGACCGGCTCCTGCCCGCGCTGGCCGACCGGCTCCGGGCCGCGGGCGTCACGCTCCGCGGTGACGACGCCACGCGGGTGCTCGTGCCCGGTGTGCTCCGGGCGACGGACGACGACTGGGCGACCGAGTCGATGGACCTCGACCTGTCCGTCCGCGTGGTGCCCGACGTCGATGCGGCGATGGCGCACATCGCGCGCTGGTCGACGCACCACACCGAGTCGATCGTCACGAACGACATCGACACGGCCGAGCGCTTCCTGGCCGAGGTCGACTCCGCGGTCGTGATGGCGAACGCCTCGACGCGGTTCACCGACGGCGGGGAGTTCGGGTTCGGTGCCGAGGTGGGGATCTCCACGCAGAAACTGCACGCTCGTGGGCCGATGGGGCTGCCCGAGCTGACGAGCACGAAGTGGATCGTGCGCGGGCAGGGACAGATCCGCGGCTAGACTGAACGGCGAATTCCCCCGACCGAACGGAGCATCGGATCAATGACCTTCCTCGCAGAAGCCGCTGAGCACGCCTCGGGGGTCCCCGCGTACGTGTTCCCGCTCGTCGGTGCCCTCTTCTTCGCGTTCCTCGGGTTCGTGACCTGGAGCTTCCGCGACGTGGCCTACCGCCACTCGCACAAGTTCGAGGCCACGCGCACCCACGAGACGGGTGTCGACGAGTTCGGTCGCGCCGAGCACTGACCCGCGACTCCATGCTCGAGAGCACGGGGCGGCCTCGCATCGGCGTGATGGGTGGCACGTTCGACCCGATCCACAACGGCCACCTCGTGGCAGCGTCCGAGGTGGCGCGCGCGTTCGACCTCGACGAAGTGGTCTTCGTCCCCACGGGGCAGCCGTACATGAAGTCCGGTGTGACCGACGCCGAGCACCGCTACCTCATGACCGTCGTCGCCACGGCGTCGAACCCGATGTTCACCGTGAGCCGCGTGGACATCGACCGCCCGGGCCCGACCTACACGGTCGACACGCTGAAGGACCTGCACGAGCAGCGACCCGACGCGCAGCTGGTCTTCATCTCCGGCGCAGACGCCGTCCAGCAGATTGTCGACTGGAAGGACCATGATGGCCTCTGGGACCTCGCGCACTTCGTCGCTGTGACACGTCCGGGACACGCCTTGAGCATCACGGGTCTGCCCGAACGAGACGTAAGCTTGCTCGAAGTTCCCGCGCTGGCAATATCGTCGACCGACTGCCGCGACCGGGTGAGACGTGGTTTCCCCGTGTGGTACTTGGTCCCCGACGGTGTCGTCCAGTACATCTCCAAGCACCATCTGTATCGGAGCGTTGCATGAGTTCGTCCGACGCGCAGCCGCCCCTGTCGCGGCGCCAGGCGCGCGAGCGGGAGCGTGCCGCCGCGGGCGGTGCGCAGCCCGTGACGCCGCCCCCGACCGTCGCCGCCCCGGCCGAGCAGCCGGAAGTGCGCCACCGTCCCGGCAGCCACGTCGCTCCCGCCCCCGGCGCACCCGCACAGTCCGCCGTGCCGTCGTCGGCCTCGTCCGGCGGCTCCGGTGTGCCGTCGATGCCCCCGGCCTCGGCGACCGAGATCGTCCCCGGCTCGGGCGGACTCACCCGTAGGCAGATCCGGCAGCTGCGTGCGGCCGAGGGACAGGCGATCCAGCCCGTCCCGCTGCAGAACCCGACGCCGCAGTCGTCCGACCGCACCGTCGAGGACGTCCTCGGCTCGGTCGACGCGCTGCACGGTGGACCGGAGCGCCCCGGCACGCCGGACGCGACGGGCACGTCGGCCGCCGCCGAGCCCGAGCCCTCGGCCGAGACGGTCGTGCTCGACCAGGCAGCCGTGGCGCAGGCGACCGAGGCGGACGGATCGCCCGACGCGGTCGAGCCCCTCGAGGAAGCCGCCGCCCACAGCGAAGAGCCGCGTCGCCACCGTTCGACCTGGGCCCCGCCCGAGGCCACCGAGCCGTCCGACACCGAAGCCGACTCGGACACGCCGGACGCGCCGGACGTTCCTGCCACGGCGCAGCCGACCCCGATCGAGTCCTCCACGCCGGCGGTGTTCCCGCTCTCGCTGGACGAGGACGACACGAACGAGGTCCCGGTCCAGAACGCCGCCCAGCCCGCGCGTGCTGCCTCGGCACCCACGTCGAGTGGCGCGCCGTCGTCCGCCGGCGACACCGATGGCGACGCCGATGCCCCCCGCGTGCCGGCCTCGTTCCAGCGTCCGGCCGAGCCGAAGCCCCTCACGACCGCGTTCGAGCCGCCCGTCGGCCACTGGTCGCAGCAGGCGCACGACTCGAACGACGCCGAGGTCCACGACGAGGAGACCGGCACCCGCCGCGTCGCCGTGACCAACACGAACGCGATCATCCTGCCGAACTCGGCCCTCGCCGACCCGACGGGCGCGCTGAACGCCACGGGCGAGGTCATCCTCACCGGCTCGATCGACCTGCCGGCGTCGCTGTCCTCGACCGGATCGCACCGGCCGATCGACGGTGCCGAGGTCGACCGTCTGCTCGAGCAGCACGACGAACAGCCCGACACGGACGCCAGCCCGGTCCGTGCCAGCCGTGCGGTGTCGAGCCACACCTCCACGCGGCAGGTCGTCCTCGCGGCGGCCAAGCCGAAGGAGTCGCGCACGCCACTCATCCTCGGCGTGACGGTCGGTGCCGTCGGCGTCGCCGCTGCAGCCGTCATCATCGTGGCCCTCGTCACGACCCACACGTTCTGAGTCCTCCCCACCGCGCACGGCCTGGCCGTGTGTCGGTGGGTGGCTTATGATCGTGACCCATCAAGCGATCCGGCAGCCTGCCAGGTCGACCGACCGGAAGGAATCCGTGACCGCCTCCTCACGCGCAGTGGAACTCGTGCAGATCGCCGCCCAGGCGGCCGACGCCAAGCAGGCCGAGGACCTCGTCGCCCTCGACGTGACCGGGCCGCTGCAGCTCACCGACGTGTTCCTGCTCGCGACCGGCCGGAACGAGCGCAACGTGCTCGCCATCGCGGACGAGATCGAAGAGCGCCTCCTCGAAGCCGGGGCCAAGCCGCTCCGTCGTGAAGGCCGGAGCGAGGGCCGCTGGGTCCTCATCGACTTCGGCGACATCGTCGTGCACGTCTTCCACGAAGAAGACCGCCAGTACTACTCGCTCGAGCGTCTCTGGTCGGACTGCCCGACCATCCCGCTCGAGCTCCCGGTGGACCACACCGCGTAGCTGCGACGCGCCCGGGTGGCGGCGACGATTTCGTCACCCGGCGTTCGCATGGTGTACGCTTCTATGGTGCCTCCGGGGAACGGGGGCACACTGAAGTCGGTGGGAACACCAACACTTCGGGTCTGTGGCGCAGCTGGTAGCGCACCTGCATGGCATGCAGGGGGTCAGGGGTTCGAGTCCCCTCAGATCCACCATCACCCCCGCGGTTCTCCGGAACCGCGGGGGTCTTCTCGTTCCGGGGACGCGCGCCCGAGGCGATCCGGCTCCCGCGTCCCCAGTACGCTGAGCGCATGAGCAGCGACGCACCCCTGTCCGGTTCCGCCCTGACGATCACCGCCGGCGGCTACACGGCCGAGATCGCCTCGGTGGGGGCGACACTGCGGACGTTCCGGTTCGAGGGACGCGACCTGGTCGTGCCGTTCGACGCCGACGAGGTCCGCCCGGCCTTCCGCGGAGCCGTCCTGGCGCCGTGGCCGAACCGGGTCGTCGACGGGAAGTACACGTTCGGCGGGACCGAGCACGAGCTCGCGCTGACCGAGCCGAAGCGGCAGCACGCCCTGCACGGGCTGGTCGCCTGGACCGACTTCCGGATCGTCGCGCACGAACCGGACCGCGCGGTCCTCGCCACGACGGTGCCCGCCCAGGACGGGTACCCGTTCCGCGTCGAGGTACTGGTCGAGTACCGCGTCGACGGCGAGGGGCTGCACACGACGATCACCGGCACGAACACCGGTGCCGACGCGGCACCGTGGGGGACCGGTCCGCACCCGTACCTCGTCGCCGGCGAGGGTCGTGTCGACGACTGGACCCTGACGCTGCCCGCGGCCGAGGTGCTCGAGGTCACCGAGGACCGCCTCGTCCCGACGGGCCTCGCGCCCGTGCACGACGAGTTCGACCTGCGCTCCGCGACGCGCATCGGCGACCGGTTCATCGACCACGCCTTCACCGGGTTCGACCGCGACGCCGACGGCACCGCGACGATCGTCCTCACCGCCGCCGACGGCCGCGGTGTCCGTGCCTCGTTCGGCCCGGAGTGCGGGTGGGCGCAGGTGCACACCGCCGACCACGTCGTGCCGGAGTACCACCGTGCGGGTCTCGCGGTCGAGCCGATGACCTGTGCGCCGGACGCCTTCAACGCCGGGTCCGACGCCGGACTCGTCGTGCTCGAGCCCGGGTCCTCGTCGGCGGCCTCGTGGACGATCGCGGCGGTCTGACGGCAGCACCCGCGTCCGCCCGGATCGAGGTCCGGCGGCTGCCGTCGACTCCCGACCTCGGCGCCCTCGCCGCCGCGTCCGGCGCCGACGTGGTCTGGCTCGACTCCTCGCTGCCGGCCGGTTCGCCCCCGACCGCGCGCGCCCGTGCCCGGTGGTCGGTCCTGGCGCTGACGGACGGCCCGTTCGCAGCGCGGTTCCGGCACGAGACGCGACGGGCGTTCGTCGAGACGACCCCGGCGTCCCGATCGTGGTTCGGGGGCGTCGCGACCGCCGAGGGATCGGACCGACCCGCTTTCGCGGTCCTCACCGAGTTGCTCGCGCGCACCCCGGTGCTGCCGGAACCGGTCGCGGGCTGCGGCTTCGCGCTCGGGTGGGTCGGGTTCCTCGGCTACGAGCTCGGTCGCGAGTCGGGCGGCGTCGACCGGACGGCCGAGGGGCACGCGGACGCGGACCTGCGGTTCGTCGACCGCGCGGTGGTCGTGGACGCCGCCGGTGACGCCTGGGCACTCGCCCTGGCGAGCGATGCGGAACCCGGGGCCAGCGCGCGGAACCGCGCATGGCTGGAGACGGTGACCGCTCCGGTCACGCGGGTCGACGTCGACGACGTGGCCCCGTTCCTCCCGGGCCCCGCTCCGGCGACCGGGCGCGTCACGCGCGCCGCCTACGAGACGGCGGTGGACGCGTGCCGCGCGGAGATCCGTGCGGGCAACGCGTTCCAGGTGTGCCTCACGACCGCCTTCGCGGTGCCGCCGGTCCAGGAGGCGCGGCGGGGCTCCGCCACGGACCCCCA
The DNA here is from genome assembly GCF_037144815.1 of Curtobacterium sp. USHLN213. Classification (NCBI taxonomy): domain Bacteria; kingdom Bacillati; phylum Actinomycetota; class Actinomycetes; order Micrococcales; family Microbacteriaceae; genus Curtobacterium; species Curtobacterium sp. USHLN213. The sequence continues at coordinate 31,193 of NZ_JBBCYQ010000008.1, forward strand.
CCTGACCGAGTACCTGCGGCTGCGCGCGGCGGACCCCGTCCCGTTCGGTGCGTACCTGCGGCTCGGCCCGCTGCGCGTGGCGAGCCGGTCTCCTGAGCGGTTCCTGCGGATCGATGCGTCCGGGACGGTGTCCGCGGAGCCGATCAAGGGGACCCGTCGGCGCTCCGACGACCCTGTGGAGGACGAAGCGGTCCGTGCCGGACTCGCCGTGAGCGCGAAGGACCGTGCCGAGAACGTCATGATCGTCGACCTGCTCCGGAACGACCTGCTCCGGACGGCGGTACCGGGGTCGGTGCACGTCGACCGGCTCTGTGACGTCGAGACGTACGCGAGCGTGCACCAGATGGTGTCGACGATCGGTGCGGTCCTGCCCGAGGGGACGTCGCGGGCAGCCGTGGTGCACGCCGCGTTCCCGCCGGGGTCGATGACCGGCGCGCCGAAGATCAGTGCCATGGGGATCGCGGATCGGCTCGAGGACGGGCCTCGCGGGCTGTACTCGGGTGCGATCGGGTACTTCTCGGCCAGCGGCGCGGTCGACCTGTCGGTGGTGATCCGCACACTGGTGACGGTCATCGACGACCGGGGCACGGTGCGGTCGCGGTCGTTCGGTGCCGGCGGCGCGGTGACGTGGTCGTCGGTCGCCACGGACGAGGCGGACGAGGTCGAGACGAAGACGCGCTCGGTGCTCGCCGGTGTGGGGGCCGTCGCCCGCTGGTGACGGCGGATCGTCGGGCGGCGGTGCCGGAGTACTCCTCCACAGGGCGCTGATCCACCGCTCACACGGCGTGTCGAACGCGTGTTCGAAGCAACTGTCCACAGGATGTCGGACCCGATTGACATCATCGAACACATGTTCGAATATGAGGGCATGCAGACGGCGGCGGCACTCCGATCGCCCGGGGCTCACCCAGAGCCGACCGGGCGGCCCGGTCCTGCCCGGCCGGTGCGGCGGGTCGACCACCTCGGTGACGCCCGCGCCGCACTCGAACGGATCACCTCGCTGCGGTCGCGTGTGGCCGAGATGGAGTCCACCCGGGTCGACACCGAGGGGCTGCCCACGGCCGAGGCGCTCGCACCGCTCCTGCCGGGTGGCGCGATCCGCGTGGGCGGGTCCTACTCGGTGCACGAGTCGGTGCTCCTCGCGATGACGATGCTGCAGGCAGCCTCGGCCGCCGGTGCCTGGTGCGCGGTGGTGGGGGTGCCGTCCTTCGGGGTCGAGGCAGCGGCCGCGGCCGGCATCGACCTCGAACGGCTCGTGCTCGTGCCGGACCCGGGCGACCAGTGGCTCACCGTGACGGCCGCGCTGGCGGACGTCGCCCAGATCGTCCTCACCCGTCCGCTCGGTCGGGTGGTGCCCGGCGACGTCTCCCGGCTGTCGGCACGGCTGCGTCAGCGTGGTGGGGCGCTCGTCGCGCTCGGGTCCTGGCCCGGGGCCGACGTCTCGCTGCGGGTGACCCGGTCCGAGTGGAGCGGCATCGGGGACGGGCACGGCTTCCTGACGGAACGACGGGTCACGGTGTCGGCGTCCGGTCGTGCCGGAGCGGGGCGACCGGTGGACGCCGACCTGCTGCTGCCCGCGGCGGACGGCACGGTCCGGGCCGCCGTCCCCACCGCTGCGGCGTCCGGCCCCGGCCGGACGACACCCGTGCTGCGTCCCGTGGCGGTGGCGTCGTGAGCCCCCGGGGCGGCGGCCGGACCCGGACGACCGGGTCCCGGGTCACCGGTGCCCTCGCCGGACGCGGGCCCGGGGCCGGCGCGGGTGCGGCGGGCGTGCCCGATGCGCGGTCGATCCGAGCCGACGCACTCGCCCGCGGTGGGGCGCTGCCCGAGCCCCCGCCGACCCGGACGATCGTGCTGTGGTGCCCGGACTGGCCGGTGATCGCGGCCGCTCGCGCTGCCGGGTCGCCGCCGGACCACCCGTTCGCCCTCGTGGTGAAGGGCCAGGTGTACGCCAGTTCCGCCAGTGCTCGGCAGCACGGCGTGGTCCGTGGGCTCCGCGTGCGCGAGGCACAGGCGCGCTGCCCCGAGCTCGTCGTGCAGCCCTACGACGACGCGCTCGACCACCGGGCGTTCGAACCGGTCATCCGCGCGGTCGAGGCGGCGGTCCCCGGTGTCGAGGTGCTCCGCCCGGGCACCCTCGCGCTGCGGTCCCGCGGGCCGGCCCGGTACTACGGCGGAGAACGAGCCGCCGCGGCGACCCTCGCCGGCATCGCTGCCGACCACGGCGCTCCCGGGGTGCGCGCCGGCGTCGCGGACACCCCGTTCGCCGCCGAACAGGCCGCACGGGCTCGCCCGGCACGTCCGGGGGAGCGGGTGCGGATCGTGCCCGTCGACGGCTCGGCGCCGTTCCTGGCCGGGCTGCCGCTCGGCGTGCTCGGCGACGCCGACCTCGCGATGCTGCTCGGGCGCCTCGGCATCCAGACCCTCGGCGAGTTCGCCGCGCTGGCCGACGAACAGGTGCGCGACCGGTTCGGACTCGCCGGGGCGTTCCTGCACCGGCTCGCCGGCGGTCGTGACCCGCGAGAGGTCGCGGCGCGCGCGGTCCCGCCCGAACTCCGGGTCGAGGCGTCGTTCGAACCCCCGCTCGACCGTGCCGACCAGATCGCGTTCGCGTTCCGTCGCTCCGCCGACGACTTCGCCGCACGCCTCCGGGCAGCCGGACTCGTCGCCACCACGATCCGGGTCGGCATCGTCGACGAGCGGGACATCCTGCTCGAGCGCACGTGGGTGCACCCGCGGTGGTTCGACGCCGCCGACGTGGTGGACCGGGTGCGCTGGCAGCTCGCCGGTGGGGTGGACCCGACCGGGCTCGAGGCGCCGGTCGTCCAGGTGGTGCTCGAGCCCGTCGCGGTCGACGACATGGCGAACCACGAACGCGGGCTCTGGGGGACCGGACCGGACGAACGCGTGCACCACGGTCTCGCCCGCGTGCAGGGACTGGTCGGGCACGACGGGGTGGTCACGCCACGGATCGGCGGCGGGCGCACCCTGGCCGAACGCGTGGTGCTCGTGCCGTGGGGCGACGCTCCCGCCGGTGGCGAGCGTGCGCTGGCGACCGTCCGCGACCGCCCGTGGCCCGGCAAGCTTCCCGGTCCGCCGCCGGCGACCGTGCTCGACCGTCCGCGCCCGGTGGACGTCGTCACCGGCGACGGCGGCACCGTCGACGTCGACGACCGCGGCGTCCTCACCGGGGTCCCGGAACGGTTCCGTGCCGAGGGGGAGCGAGGTGGCCGGTTCGACGCCGTGACCGCGTGGGCCGGACCGTGGCCGCTCGTCGTGCGCTGGTGGGAGGCCGGCGGACGCCGACTCCACCGGTTGCAGCTCGTCGACGCCGACGGACGTGCGTGGTACCTCGTGCTCGCCGACCACCGGTGGTGGGCCGAGGCGGTGGCGACGTGACCGCCCGGACGGGGGAACACTGATGGGGTACAGCAACCCGCCGATCCCGTGGTCCCAGTTCGAACGTGCGCTGTCCGACAAGCGGAGCCCCGGCAGCACGCACGACGGCGACGGCGGGGACAGCCCCGCGTGGTCCCGCAAGCGCGAGCCCTACGCGCCGACTACCCCGCCGGTGGCCGACGACACGAACGTGCCGGTCGTGCCGTACGCCGAGCTGCACGCGCACTCGACGTTCAGCTTCCTCGACGGCGCGAGCGGCCCGGAACAGCTCTTCGAAGAGGCCGCTCGGTTGCACCTGCACGGGCTCGCCCTCACCGACCACGACGGCTTCTACGGTGCCGCGCGCATGGCCGAGGTGGCCGAGGCCTACCCGACCGTCGCCACGGTGTACGGCACCGAGCTGTCCCTCGGGTTGACCGAACCGCAGAACGGCGTACCCGACCCCGAGGGCACGCACCTGCTCCTGCTGGCGGACGGGCAGGACGGGTACCACCGGCTCGCCGGCGCCGTCACCCGGGCGCACCTGGCCGCCGGCGCCGAGAAGGGACGACCCCGGTACGACCTCGACGACCTCGCCGCACGGTCGGACGGGCACTGGCGCGTGCTGACCGGGTGCCGCAAGGGGGCCGTCCGGCAGGCGCTCGAGCGCGGGGGCGAGTCCGCGGCCGAGGACGCCCTGCGCGCCCTGCTCGACCGGTTCGGCACGGCGGGGGTCGTCGTCGAGCTCACCGACCACGGCGACCCGATGGACACCGCGCGGAACGACGCCCTGGCCGCGCTCGCCGCGAAGCACGTGCTGCCCACGGTGGCCACGGGCAACGTGCACTACGCCACCCCGGATCGCTTCCCGGTGGCGACGGCGCTCGCCGCGGTCCGGGCCCGCCGCAGTCTCGACGAGATCGACGGCTGGCTGCCGGCCGCACCGACGGCCCACCTCCGCTCGGGGGCCGAGATGACCCGGCGGTTCGCCCGCTACCCCGGGGCGATCGAGCACAGCGTCGAACTCGCCGACGAGCTCGGGTTCCGGCTGAAGACGGTCAAGCCCGGGTTGCCCGACATCGACGTCCCCGACGGGCACACCACGATGTCCTGGCTGCGGGAGCTCACCTGGCGCGGCGCCCGTCGGTTCTACCCCGGCAGCGCGGACGGTGTCGATCCGCAGAAGCGCGAGCGCATCGAGCGCGAGCTCTCGGTGATCGAGGACAAGGACTTCCCCGGCTACTTCCTCATCGTGCGGGACATGGTGCAGTACGCCCGTGAGCGCGGCATCCTCTGCCAGGGCCGCGGCTCGGCGGCGAACTCGGCGGTCTGCTACCTGCTCGAGATCACCGCGGTCGACTCGATCCGCTACGGGCTGCCGTTCGAGCGTTTCCTGTCGGCCATGCGCGACGAGGAACCCGACATCGACGTCGACTTCGACTCCGACCGGCGTGAAGAGGTCATCCAGTACGTCTACGAGAAGTACGGCCGGTTCAACGCCGCACAGGTCGCGAACGTCATCACCTACCGGCCGAAGGGCGCCGTGCGGGACATGGCGAAGGCGCTCGGCCACAGCCCCGGGCAGCAGGACGCCTGGTCGAAGCAGGTCGAACGCTGGGGCTCGGTGACCGAGAGCCAAGACCACGACATCCCGGACACCGTGGTCGACATGGCGCAGCAGGTGCTCGGGTTCCCCCGGCACCTCGGCATCCACTCCGGCGGCATGGTCCTCACCGACCGGCCCGTGGGCGAGGTCGTGCCGATCGAGCACGCCCGCATGGACGGTCGGACGGTGCTGCAGTGGGACAAGGACGACTGCGCCTACATGGGGCTCGTGAAGTTCGACATGCTCGGGCTCGGCATGCTCGCCGCGCTGCAGTACTCGTTCGACCTCGCCGACGAGCACTGCGGGGAGCGGTGGGACATGCACTCCATCCCGAAGGAGGAACAGGGCGTCTACGACCAGCTGTGCCGCGCGGACACCATCGGGGTGTTCCAGGTGGAGTCCCGAGCGCAGATGGGGACGCTGCCCCGACTGCTGCCGCGGCGCTTCTACGACCTCGTGATCGAGGTCGCCCTGGTGCGCCCCGGGCCGATCCAGGGCGGCGCGGTCCACCCGTACATCCGGCGGCGCACGGGCGAAGAACCGATCACGTACATCCACCCGTCGCTCGAACCCGTGCTCGAGCGGACCCTCGGCGTCCCGCTCTTCCAGGAACAACTGATGCAGATGGCGATCGCGGTGGGCGGGTGCTCGGGGGACGACGCCGACCTGCTCCGGCGTGCGATGGGGTCGAAGCGCGGGCACGAGAAGATCGACCGGCTCCGCGAGAAGCTCTACGCCGGGATGGCCGCGAACGACATCCACGGCGAGGACGCCGACGCCATCTACGCCAAGATCCAGGCGTTCGCGAACTTCGGCTTCGCGGAGAGCCACTCCATCAGCTTCGCGCTCATCGTCTACGCGAGCGCGTGGATGCGGCTGCACTACCCCGGCGCCTTCCTCGCCGCGCTGCTCCGTGCGCAGCCGATGGGGTTCTACTCACCCCAGACCCTGGTGGCCGACGCCCGACGGCACGGGGTCACCGTCCTGCGACCGGACATCCTGCGCTCCGGCGTGGACGCCACGTTGGAGCCGCTGCACAACGACGCCGCCGACGACGACGACGCCGACGGTGGTCCAGGAGGCGCGGCGCACGTCCACGCGACGGGTCACGACGACTGCCTGGCCGAGGAACAACCCCCGGTGCTGCCGTTCGACAAGGCCACGCCCGACGACACGGCGCGGCACCGGCGGGACGGCGCCTTCGCGGTCCGTCTCGGATTGGCCGAGGTCTCCTCGCTCGGCCGGAAGAGCGCCGAGAAGATCGTCGCCGAGCGGGATGCCCACGGTCCCTTCACCGACATGTCCGACCTCGCTCGCCGTGTCGGCCTGACCACGGCGCAGCTCGAGGCGCTCGCCGCCGCCGACGCCTTCGCGTCGATCGGGGTCGACCGGCGCGGTGGGATGTGGTCGGCAGCACAGGCCGCGGCCGAGCGTCCCGACCAGCTGCCCGACACCCAGGTGACGGTGCAGCCGCCGCTGTTCGGGCAGATGACCAGCGGTGACGTCCTCATCGCGGACATGTGGTCGACGGGGATGACGACGGACGACCATCCCGTGCGGCACGTCCGTGACGGCCTCGTGGCCCGCGGGGTGCTCAGCGTCCAGGACACCGCGACGGCCGAGACCGGACGGCGGGTCGAGGTCGGGGGGATCGTGACGCACCGGCAGCGTCCGGCGACGGCGTCCGGCATCACGTTCATGAACGTCGAGGACGAGACCGGGCTGGTGAACGTGATCTGCAGCGTCGGGGTGTGGGGGCGGTACCGACGGGTCGCGCGCGAGGCGCCGGCCGTGATCGTGCGGGGGATCCTCGAGCGGTCGCCGGACGGGGTCGTGAACCTGGTGGCCGACCGGATCGAACACCTGTCCCTGTCGGTCCGCACCCGGTCGAGGGACTTCCAGTGACCGTCCGGCTACTGCACCTCGGGGATGCGGATCGTGACCTCGAGCCCGCCGGACCGCACATTGCGGAGCGATGCCGTCCCGCCCGCACGCTCCGCCACGGCCCGCACGATCGCGAGCCCGAGTCCGGAACCACCCGGCAGGGGAATCGTGCCGGTCGCGGGGTCGGGGTTCGGGCGGGACTTCCGGGCCTCGTCGGGGCGGGTGAACCGGTCGAAGGCGACGGGGATGAACGACTCCGGCACACCGGGGCCGTCGTCCGTGATCTGCAGGATCCCCTCGCCGCCGGCACTGCGCCACGAGACGAAGACGCCGCCGCCGCGGGGGAGCGCCGAGACCGCGTTGCCGGCGATGTTCGTGACGAGCTGCGCCATGCCACCGGTGTCGAGCCGGTACCGCGGTTCCACGGTGCCGCCGCCGATGCCCGGGCCGGAACCCCCGACGGCGACCGGGGACTCCAGGTCGAAGTCGACGGTGATGTCCTTGGCGGACGCGATGAGCCGGACGCGGTCGACGGCACTCATGACCTCGTCGCCGAGGTCCGACCAGCCCGTGGGCTGCTGCTCGGCGCCGTCCTGTTCGCGGCGCTCGGACTCCTCGATGCGGGACAGCGCGAGCAGGTCGTTCGCCAGGCGGGACAGCCGCGCGACACTGAGCTTCGCCCGCTCGATGTGGGCGGCGAGGGCGGCCGCGTCGTCCCCGTCGAGGGACGCCAGGTCGAGCTGGGTCGTCAGGATCGCGAGGGGTGTGCGGAGTTCGTGGCTCGCGTCCGAGACCATCTGGCGCTCGCGTTCGGTGGCCTGGCGTGTGCGGGCGAGGAAGGCGTTGAGGGTCGTCGCCAGCGAGGCGAGTTCGTCCTGGGCCGGACCGACCGGCAGCTCGGCGCGCTCGGGGGCGACGGAGAGACGCTCGGCTTCGCGGCGCATCCGGTTCACCGGGCGCAGGGCGGCGGTCGCGAGCACCCACGAGGCGACGCCGAACGCGACCAGGATCGCGAGCCCGGTGAGCGACAGCGTCGAGGTCAAGTCGTCGACGACGATCGCCTCGGCCTGCGAGTTGCGGGCCGCCACGACCGTCCACCGACCCGCCTGGTTGACGGGGTGCTCGACGACGACGCGGTACTCCGAGCCGGCGACCCGGATGAGGGACGTCCCGGCCTTCGTCTCGGTGAGGCTGCCGAGCGCGCGCTCGACGCGGGGCGGCATGGTCGACAGGGCGATGTCACCGGACGGCGAGACCACGGCCACGAGCTGCGCGTTGCCCGGCGGGGACAGGTCGGGATCGCTGTCGACCTCGAGCGTGGCCACGTACGGGTCGGCGTCCGCGTCGAGCAGGGTGCGCGTGGCACTCGCGACGACGCTGACCACCTGGAACCGCATGACGAGCACGAGCAGCACGATGACCACCGCCGCGATCGCCGTGGACCCGATGGTGATCCGAGCGCGGAGCGACAGGTTCCGCAGCGGACGGATCAGGCCACGCCCGGAACCGGTCACGCCCCGAGCAGATCGAGCCGGTAGCCGCGGCCGCGCACGGTGGAGATCGCGACCGTCGCCTCGTGCGAGGTCAGCTTCTTGCGGAGGTACGAGATGTACTGCTCGACGACGTTCGGGTCGACGTGCTGCGAGCCGTCCCAGACCTCTTCGAGGATCTTCGGGCGGTCGACCACGGTGCCCACCGACCGTGCGAGCAGCCGGAGGAGCGCGAACTCGGTGGGGCTCACGGCGACCCGCTGGCCCTTGATCAGGATGCGACGGGCCTCGGAGTCGATCGCGACGTCGCCCACCTCGATGGTGCGCGGGGCGCCGGCGGACTCGCGACGGCCGAGGGCGCGGAGGCGAGCGGTGAGCTCGGCGAAGGCGAACGGCTTCGTGAGGTAGTCGTCGGCGCCGGCGTCGAGGCCGAACACCCGGTCGTCCACGGCGTCCCGCGCGGTCACGAGGAGGATCCGGACCGGGTCCTCGCGCTCGCGGATGCGGCGGGCGAGCTCGAAGCCGGACATGCCGGGCATCATGACGTCCACGACGGCCAGGTCGAACGCCTGGTCGCCGAGCGCGATCAGCGCCTCGACCCCGTTCTCGACCGCGGTGACGCGGTACCCCTCTGCCGCGAGCCCACGTTCCATGAGCGCGCGCATCTCGTCATCGTCCTCGACCACCAACAGGCGCATAGCGACCTCCTCTACCCCATCGTGGCATCGAACCTGTACATGCGGGAGATCCCACGGCTGAACTCGCTGAATCTCGTCACAGTCACGGCGGCCGGACAGGTAGAACGGTCTGTCCCCCGTTCGTGGGACGTGAGGACTGCTTGCTTCGTTGCTATGCTCGCGCACCGGAAGCGGCGTACCCGACGTCACATCCGCAGTGGGGGCACCATGAACGACATGCCGGAACACCCGGCCCTCGTCCGTCTGCGTGCCGAGCTCGACGCCGCTTGGAAGGGCATCGGCGTGCTCGGCGACATGGAGGACGACAGCCGCGACCGTGTGGTCGCCGAGCTCCGGGCGGCGGTCCCGGACATCGCGAGCGTCGCCGCTCGTGCCGCGGGGGCCGATGCCGTCGTGGCCGAGATCAGCAGGTTCGCGAGCGTCGAGGTCGTCTCGAGCGACTCGACCGTGCCGACGGCGACGATCTGGGACGACATCGTGCACTCGGCGGCCGAGGCAGCGTCCGCCGCACGCTGACGCGCCACGAGCGCGCACGCGCCCGCCCACGTTCCGCGTCAGTCGTCCTCGCCGAGCAGCTCCTCGCGCACGCGCCGGATGTCCTCGAGCAGCGCCCCGATCAGGATCCAGTGCCGCGAATTCGGCCGGATCACCTCGAGCGGCGCCGTGAGTGCCGGCTCCGCGACGTCCTCGTCGTGCTGCGGCGACGTCGGCACCGACCACCGGGGCCGAGGGGACGCGGCGGTCGACACGGGCACCTCCTTCGCGGCGACCCGGGCACTGAGTGCCCGGACGTCGGCTGCGATCCGTGCGACCTCGGTGGCGATGCTCCCGACGACGGGGTCGGCCCGGAGGTCGGGCGCCGTGTTGTCCTGGATCGCCCGGGTCATGCCGGTGACCCGGGTGACGAGGACACGCAGGTGTTCGGCCACGACGATGTCCTCGTCGAGGACGGTCCGGTGCCGGCCGCCGCGCGGGTTCATCGTGAGGGATTCCCGGGCCGCGGTGAGCGACGCCTCGGCGCGGGCGTGCTGCTGCCGGAGCGCCCGGGCCTGCAGGAGCGCCTCGTGCCAGCGGTCCTGGTCCCACCCCTCGGTGAGCCCGATCGCCACCCGCTCGAACGCGGCGGCGGTGTCCCGGGCGAGCCGTGCGACCGCGAGGTGCGCCGGACCGAGCAGCACCGGCGGCACGATGAGCGCGTTCACGATCAGGGCGACGATCGCCCCGAGGACGGTCTCGAGGATCCGGTCGGCCGAGTAGTTCGGCGTGACGACGCCCGCGGTCAGCACGAGCATGCCGCTGATGCCGACCTGCGTCGCCGAGGTCGGGGTGAGCCGCAGTGCCCACGCGATGAGGATCGCGAGCACGATGACGAGGAGGACGACCCACACGGCGTCGCCGAGCAGCAGGTGGAACCCGGTGGCGAGCACGACGCCGAGGACGACCCCGGCACTGCGCTCGAGTCCCTTCACGAACGACTGGTTGATGCTCGGCTGCACCACGAGGAGCGCGGCGATCGCGGCGAAGGTCGGGAACGGGCCGTCGATGAGCACCCGGCACAGCAGCACGGCGGCGACCACCGCGACCGCGGTCTTGACGACCTGCAGGAACGGCGTGCGACTGGAGCTGCGGAGACGCGCGACCGGGTTCACGACGACCACGGTAGCCACGGTGCGCGCGCCGAGCCGTGCACGAACGCGACGAATCCCGCCCCGTCCGGTTGACTGGTCTCGTGTGGCCCAACCATGAGCGCGTCATCCCGCAGGCCTTCGCCGGCTCCGGGACCTCCGTGGTGGCCGCACGCGCGCACTCGGTCGAACCCTCGGGCAACGGCTACCTGTACGGCTACGAGGTCGACACCGTGGACCGCAACGGCCAGCGCGCCACGGTCCTGACCTACGTCGACACCGGCGGGACCCACGACCAGAACAGCGCGATCGTCACCGACCCCGCGACGGGCGAGCCGGTCTCGGTGTGGGCGTACCCGAACGACCCCGGGCTGCCGGTGCTGCCCCAGGTGACGTACCGCGACGCCGTCGCCGAGCTCCTCACGACTCTCGGCATGCCGGTCACCGACCCGACCCTCACGGTCGCGGCGTACCGACCGGGCAAGCGTGCGGTGGTGCGGGTCGACGCCGCCGAGGGGACCCTCTTCCTCAAGGTCGTGCGTCCGCACCGGGTGGCCCCGATCGAGAAGTCGCACGAGCAGTTCGTCGCCGCCGGACTGCCGGTGCCGCGGGTGCTGTCGAGCCGTGGGGACGGTCTGCTCGTCCTCGAACGCATCCGCGGGGTCCCCGCCGGCAGTCGCATCCTCGAGATCGCGGACGACCCGCGCTTCGTGGCCTCCCTCGCCGCGCTCACCGGGCGGATCGCGACGGTCCCGATGACGCAGCAGGCCCGCGCCGACGCGATGGACCACGCCGACTGGCACCGCCGCACCCTCGTCGCCGCGCTGCCGCAGGACGCCGAGGAGATCGACGCGCTCTACGACGCCATCGGACGACGCTCGATCGGCTGGGCGACGGCCACGAAGCAGGTCGTGCACGGCGACCTGCACCTCGAGCAGGTCTTCGTCGACGAGGACGAGCCGTGGCGCATCTCCGGCCTGCTCGACATCGACACGGCGGGCTGGGGCTACCCGGTGCGCGACATCGGTGCCGTGGTGGCGCACCTCGTCGTCACGGGGCTGTGGCACCGGTCGCGCGGCGACGCGGAGCGCGGGGCGGCCGCCGAACGCCTCGCCGACGCCGTCGCGCGCGACTGGATCGCGCGCAACCCCGACCAGTCGGACCGGATCGGCCCGGCGATCGGCGCGCAACTGCTCGCGCACGCCGGCGGCCAGGCCACGACCGGTTCCGCGAACGGCATCCACACGGCGGAGCAGCTGCTGGCGGCGACGCAGGCGGCCCTCGCGGAGGCGACGCCGATCGTCCCGTCCGACGGCCTCCTCCGCCCGCGCTCCGCACCACAGGCCTGACGCGACCACCTGCGCGACGCCGGTCGCGGGACGCGTCCGCACCGCGCCTCCTGGACCCGACAGCAGGCGGATCCCAGGAGGCGCGACTCGCGCGGGCGTCGTCGAGTCGCCTCCGTCGGTGGTCGGGGAGTAAACTGAGCGCGCACGCACCGCGTTCCCGCGTGCCGCGTCGATTCCGGACGCAGCAGTCGGTCACTTGACCGACGTGGGAACCGGGTCCGTGACCGCTCCGAGGGGGCATCACGTGCGTGTGACGGCGCCGGATCCCGGCGCGGACCGTCGCATCCGGCCCCACCCGGTGGCCGCGATGGGAACGGTCCGCGGGACTCCACGTCCCCCGGACGGGGACCGGCGAAGCGGTGGGCCACGGTGGCCCCCGGAACACCGGAGCCGTGCCAGGCGCCGGTTCAGGACTTCCGCCCCGCGGGGCGGCTCGCCCGCACGAACGGGCGGAACAGGAGGAGCGTTGGCTCGATCAGGCACCCGGCGAGCAGCCGGCGGGACGCGGACCGCGTCGCGTCGCACCAGGCCGCTCGACAACGACGGCGTCATCCCCGTGCTCGCCCGCGCCGTGCGCGAGGTCGAGGCGGCGGCGCAGCGTGGACCGCTCAAGGCGTCGAACCGTTCGAAGTTCCAGGCGGTCGCCCTGCTCATGCGCGAGGAACGCGCACGGGTCAAGGCGGACACCGAACTCACCGACTCGCAGCGCGCCGAGCAGCTCAAGCGGCTCGACGGCGTCGCGACGATCCTCGCGAAGACCGCGGCGCGGGACACCAGCGTGATCCAACTCCTCACGGAAGAGGCGTCGGTCAGCGAGACGACCCGCACCGTGAAGCGCGACATGATGATCGCGGGCGGCATGGAACTGCAGCCCGAGGAACTCGTCATCGCGGCGGAGCCCTCGCCGACGGTGGAGAGCCCGGTGCGTGCCGTCGTGCCGCAGGCGGTCGTGCAGCGCCAGCTCGCGAACCCGTTCCTGCCGCCAGACTTCGCGCTCGCCGACCAGCCCGTCGCGCACCCGCGTCGCCTGGCGAACTGGGAGCTGTTCGGCCCGCTGTTCAAGTCGTTCGAGTACGGCGCGGGCGGGGGAGCGGCGACGATGCCGCTGCCGGAGCCCACGACGCTGCACTCGCGGTCGGGCACCACGCTCATGAAGCACCAGGCGGAGCTCATCGCCGCCGCGGCGCAGGGCCACCGCACGTTCCTGCTCGCCGACGAGCCCGGCCTGGGCAAGACCGCGCAGTCGCTCCTCGCCGCCGAGGCCGCGAACGCCTTCCCGCTGCTGGTCGTCGTGCCGAACGTCGTCAAGACGAACTGGAAGCGCGAGGCCGCCCGCTGGGTCCCGAACCGCACCGCCACGGTCATCCACGGCGACGGGGACGACCTCGACGGGTTCGCCGACATCGTCATCGTGAACTACGAGATCCTCGACCGGCACGCCGGCTGGCTCGGGAACTTCGGGTTCAAGGGCATGGTCGTCGACGAGGCGCACTTCATCAAGAACAAGGACTCGCAGCGCTCGAAGTTCGTGCTGCAGCTCGCCGAGGCGATCCGGTCGCGCACCGCGTCGCCGCTGCTGATGGCCCTCACCGGTACGCCGCTGATCAACTCGGTCGAGGACTTCCGCACCATCTGGGAGTACCTCGGCTGGATCGACGACAAGAAGCCGCGCGCCAAGCTCATGAACGAGCTCGAGGAGATCGGCCTGACGCCGGCCGACCCCGGGTTCTTCGTCGAGGCCCGCAAGGCCGTCATCGACCAGGGCATCGTCCGCCGCCGCAAGGTCGACGTCGCCGCGGACATCCCGGCACGTCGGATCGCCGACATCCCCGTCGAACTCGACGACGAGGTCGGCCGCTCGATCCGCGACGCCGAGCGCGAGCTCACCGCGAAGCTCGTCAAGCGGTACCACCAGGCGCTCGACGCCCGCACCGGGCAGGACCCGGTCGTCGGCATCGACCACAAGCTCGTCCGCCAGGTCGCGCGCTGGGAGCTCGAGGACCAGGACGCCTCGCCGACCGGGGAGAACGTGTTCTCGATGGTGCGGCGCATCGGTCGGGCCAAGGCACAGCTCGCGGCGGACTACGCGGCGCAGCTCGCCTCGAACGTCGGCAAGGTCGTGTTCTTCGCGAAGCACCTCGACGTCATGGACCAGGCGGAAGAGGTGTTCGCACGTCGACACCTCCGCACCGCGACGGTCCGGGGCGACCAGACGCCGGCGCAGCGCACGGCCGAGATCGACTCGTTCGTGAACGACCCCGACGTCGCCGTGATCGTCTGCTCGCTCACCGCGGCGGGCGTCGGCCTGAACCTGCAGGTGTCGTCGAACGTCGTGCTCGCCGAGCTGTCGTGGACGAGCGCCGAGCAGACCCAGGCGATCGACCGCGTGCACCGCATCGGGCAGGAGGAGCCCGTCACGGCGTGGCGCATCATCGCCGCCCAGACGATCGACACCAAGATCGCCGAGCTCATCGACTCGAAGGCGTCCCTGGCCGCCCGCGCGCTCGACGGCTCGGACGAGGAGATCGTCGACTCCGGCGACATCCAGCTCGACGCGATGGCGGCGCTGCTGACCGAGGCGCTGGAGCGCGGCTAGCGCCGGCGCCGTCCGGCGCGTGCGGCGCGCCCGGCGCGCCCGGCTACGAACCACGAAACCGACATCGAACCGGGGCTTCGGCCTGGTTCGATGTCGGTTTCGTGGTTCGACGTGGGCGCCCGCGGCGTCAGATGCGCGACTGGACCTCGGCGAGCGAGGGGTTCGTCGCCGTGCTGCCGTCGGGGAACACCAGCGTCGGCACGGTCTGGTTGCCGCCGTTGACCTCGGCGACGAGTTCGGCCGTGCCGGGCGTCTGCTCGATGTCGACCTCGCGGTAGGCGACCCCGGCCTTGGACATCTGGTTCTTCAGGCGCGCGCAGTAGCCGCACCAGCTGGTCGTGAACATCGTGACGGCGCCGGCCTCCGGCACGAACGCGTCGCGGGTGATCGTCTCGCTCATGCGCTCAGGCTAACCCCGCCGGTTCGGGGAACACGGGGAAGCCCTGGTAGACAGGACCGCGTGAGCGACACGCACCTCGAGATCGAGCGAACCTACGACCTGCCCGAGGGCGGTGCCCTGCCGGACCTCGTCGGCATCGGCGGCATCATCCGCACCGAGCACCAGGAGCCGTTCGACCTCGACGCGACGTACTGGGACACCGAGCGGTACGACCTCGTGGCCGCCCGCGTGACGGTGCGCCGCCGGACCGGTGGCCCCGACGCCGGCTGGCACATCAAGCGCGCCTCGTCCGACACCGTCCGGCACGAGCAGCACTTCCCGCTCACCGACGACGCCGACACCGTCCCCGACGAGGTCCTCGCCGCACTCTTCACCGAGCGCCGTGGCCGGGGCCTCCACCCGGTGGTCCGGATCACGACGACCCGCACGGTGACGCGGCTGCTCGACGAGGACGGCGACCAGATCGCCGAGCTGGCCGACGACCAGGTCCGCGCGACGCGGCTCGACGACGACGCCCCCGAGACCCCGCGCACCTGGCGCGAGGTCGAGGTCGAGATCGTCGGCGGCGTCGACCCGCAGGTCGCCCACGAGCTCTTCGCGTCGCTCGACGGGCGCTTCGCCGCCGTCGGCGCCGGCCCCGCCGCCGTCTCGTCCAAGCTGGCACGTGGGCTGGCAGGAGCACCGGCACCGCGCCTCCAGGCCGAGGACAAGCCGGACAAGGGAACGACCGCACGCGTGCTGGTGAAGCGGCTGCGGAAGCTCCGCGCCGCGCTCCTCGCCCAGGAGGCGCGGCTCCGCTCCGGCGACGCCACCGACCTCCGGCAGGCGGCCGAGACCGCCCTCGAGATCGCCGCGATCCTCGGCGCGTACCGTCCGGCGTTCGCCGCCGGCGACGCCGTCGACCGCGCTGCCGCGGGGGCGGACGGACTCGCCGCCGTCACCGCGCGCGCTGCGTTGGCGGAGTACCTCATCGACCGGCTGCCGCGCGCGTCGACCCCGGCGCAGGACGAGCTCGTCGACGCGATGACGCGCGAGCGGATCCTGGCGGCCACCCGCGAACGTCGCGACCAGTCGGTCCGGGACGTCGTGGCGTTCCTGCACGGCGAGCCGTTCCTCGAGCTCCTCGACGCCCTCGACGACGCGGTCGAGCGACCCGCACCGACCGCGTGGGCCCTCCGGTCGCCGAAGAAGGTCGCGCAGGACGTCGTCGCCCAGGTGAAGCCGGAGGTCCGCGAACTCGTGCGCGCCGCGGTCGCCGACGACACCTCGGACACCGCCGCTGCGCGTGAGGCCGCCGACCGCGCCACGACCGAGGCCGCCTGGCAGGCGACGATGCGCGCGCGCCTGACGATGGACGTGCTCGGCGACGACGCCTTCCCGCACGCACTGTGGAAGCGGATCGGGACGGCGGCCGACGTCCTCACCGAGCGGGTGCGCTCCCTGCACGCGCTCGACACGCTGCGCACGAACGCGGCGATCGCCGAGCGCGGCGGCGAGGGCACGTTCGGGTACGGGGTTCTCGCGGGCGACCGGGTGCGCCTCGCCGAGGAGTCCTACGACGAGGCGGTGCACGCGCTCAACCGCGTGTGACGCGGCGCGCGCTCGCTTGGTGAGCAGAAATGGTCGGGTGCCGATGGGCAACCCGACCATTCCTGCTCACGAAGTCGTCACGCGGCGGGCGCTTCGTCCGCCAGCCCCAGGACGTCGAGGAGCCAGGCGAGCTCGAACGCCCGCTCCTTCCACGAGGCGTACCGGCCGCTGACCCCGCCGTGCCCCGCTGCCATCTCGGTCTTGAGCAGCACCGGAGCGCCGACCTCCCGCAGCTTCGCGGTCCACTTCGCGGGCTCGACGTACAGCACACGGGTGTCGTTGATGGACGTCACGGCGAGGATCTTCGGGTACTGCACGTCGTCGCGGACGTTCTCGTACGGCGAGTACTCGCTCATGTACCGGTAGACCTCGGGGTCGTGCAGCGGGTCGCCCCACTCGTCCCACTCGATGACCGTCAACGGCAGGTCGGGGTCGAGGATGCTCGTCAACGCGTCGACGAAGGGCACCGCCGCGAGGATCCCGGCGAACCGTTCCGGGGCGAGGTTCGCCACAGCGCCCATGAGGAGCCCGCCCGCACTGCCGCCCTCGGCGACGAGCCGGTCGGCGGTGGTGCGTCCGGTGTCGATCAGGTGCGTGGCGACCGCGACGAAGTCGGAGAAGGTGTTCTTCTTCGTGAGGGTCTTGCCGTTCTCGTACCAGTGCCGACCCATCTCGCCGCCACCGCGCACGTGGGCGACGGCGAACACGACGCCGCGGTCGAGCATCGACAGGCGCATGACGCTGAACCCGGGGTCGATCGAGTGCTCGTACGAGCCGTAGCCGTAGAGGTGCAGCGGTGCCGGACGGTCGGTGTCGACCGCGTCACGGCGCCACACGAGGGAGATCGGCACGCGGGTACCGTCGTCGGCGGTGGCCCAGTCGCGCTCCTGGACGTAGTCGGCCGGGTCGTAGCCGCCGAGCACGGGCTGACGCTTCAGGACCGCGACCTCGCCGGTCGCGAGGTCGAGGTCGCTCACCTCGGACGGGGTGACGAACGACGTGAACCCGATCCGGAGCGTCGGCTGGTCCCACTCCGGGTTGCCACCGAGCCCGGCCGAGAACAGTGCCTCGTCGAAGGGGACCTCGTGCGCGTCGCCGTAGCCGTCGCCCTCGATCGGGATGATCGCGACGCGGGGGAGCGCCTCGGACCGGTACTCGAGCGCGAGGTGTCCGGCGAAGGCGTCCACCGCCTCGATCCGACGCTCGGCGTGGTGCGCGACGACGACCCGCCGGTCGCGCTCCGACGTGGGGTCGTCCGCGGGGACGTCGACGAGCTCGAAGTTCTCGGCGCCGTCGTTGTGCAGGACGAGGAACCGGTCGCTGCCGCCCACGATCGCGTGCTCGATCTCGTACTCGACGCCCTCGCGCCGGGGCCACACGACCTGGAACTCGCCGGTGGGGTCGGCCGCGTCGAGGACGAGCGCCTCGGAGGTGATCTTCGACCCGAGCTCGATCACGATGTACTGCGACGACCGGGTGACCCCGACGCCGACCCAGTAGCGGTCGTCCGGCTCCTCGAACACGACGACGTCGTCGGCCGCCGGGCTGCCCACGGTGTGCCGCCAGATGCGGTCGGGCCGCCAGGAGTCGTCGACGGTCGGGTAGAACACGAAGCGCCCGGACGGGTCGAACGTCGCCCCGGACCCGGTGTTCGGGATCTCGTCGCCGAGGTCGGTGCCGGTCGTGAGGTCCCGCACGTGCAGGGTGTACCGCTCGTCGCCCTCGACGTCGATGCCGTAGACGAGCCGTGTGCCGTCGTCGCTGATGTCGTAGGAACCCAGCGAGAAGAAGTCGTGCCCGTCCGCGAGCGCGTTGCCGTCGAGGACGACCTGCTCGCCGGGGAGCGTCGCTTCGCCCTCGGTCACCGCCGGCGGGGTCCAGTCCCCCGGCCCGCTGATCGGCGCACGGCAGTGCACGCCGTACTGGCTGCCCTCGGCCGTGCGCGTCAAGTACCACCAGTCGCCCATGCGGACGGGGACCGAGAGGTCGGTCTCCTGCACGCGGTTCTTCACCTCGGCGAAGATCCGGTCGCGCAGTCCGTCGAGGTGCGCCGTCGCCTGCTCGGTGTGGCGGTTCTCAGCTTCGAGGTAGGCCAGGGTGTCCGGCGACTCCTTGTCGCGCAGCCACTCGTAGTCGTCGACGAAGTCGATGCCGTGGTGGGTCCGCGTCACGGGCCGCTTGGCGGCGGTGGGCGGGGTGGCCTGGGCGTGCTCGGTGCTCACCACCCCACCCTATTCGCCCGGTGTGTGACGGCGTCGTGGACGCGGTCGGTGAAGGCCGTCACCTCGTCGGCGACGGCCACCGCGAGCCACGCTCGGCGACGGCGCCGCTCGGTCACCGGCCGCAGCACCCCGGCCCGGCAGAGGTCGTCGGTCACGGTGTCGATCGAGCGGGCGTCGTCGCCGAGCAGCTGCTCGAGGTGGTCCTCGGTGACGACGGGATCGTCGAGGAGGGTCCGGGCGACGGCGTCGTGCGCCCGGGTCGGCCACCACCGCGACCCGCGGGGGACGGCGGCCTCGTCGAGGAGCAGCGCCGTGACCGTGGCTTCGTCGCACACCGTGCCGATCGCGATCGCGAGGTCACGGACCCACTCGTCGACGACACCTCGACGGTACCGGTCGAGGTGCCAGAAGTACCGGTCCCGCTCGGCGACCAGGGCGGTCGCGACCGGCACCGTGACGATCCGAGCGAGGCCACGACGCCGGAGCACGGCGGCGACGAGCGCGCGGCCGATCCGCCCGTTGCCGTCGGTGAACGGGTGGATCGACTCGAACTGCGCGTGCGCGATGGCCGCCTGCGCGATCGGGTGCAGGTCGTCGCGGTGGAGGAACGCGAACAGGTCGTCCATCAGCTCGGGCACGAGCGCTGCCGGCGGCGGGACGTGACGCGCGAGCCGGGGCGTGGCGCCGCCTCCGATCCAGTTCTGCACGTCCCGCCAGCGTCCGGCGTACCGGCCGTCGACCGGGTCGTCGCGCAGGAGCCGGTGGTGGGCCGCGAGCAGCGCCCGTTCCGTGATCGTGCCGGACGCCGCGGAGGACACGAGCGTCTCGATCGCCCCGCCGGCCCGGACCATCGCCGTCGCGCTGCGGTTCGCCCGGACGCCGACCACGGCACGCGCGAGGTCGTCGAGCGTGGCGTGCTCGTCCTCGATGCGGGAGGTCGCGACGGCCTCGGTCCGGTCGAGCACGCGACCGAGCACGGCGAGCCGGTCGCCGTGGTGCTCGTCGAGGTGCACGAGCGCGGTGGCGGCGCGGTCGAGCAGCGCTGCGGTGTCGGCGTCCGGGGACCAGGGGAGCCGGGCGATGCGCGGCGGGACCGACGCCACCACCGACGTCGTCTCGCGGTCCTGCCGCGGGCCGCGCACGCTGCTGCGCCAGGGGAGCGTGACGGTGGTGTGGGACGGCCAGGGGTGCTCGGTGCGGGGCATCGGTTCCTCCACGGTGGACGACGGGACGAGACGGGACGAGACGAGACGGGACGAGACGAGACGGGACGACGGGACGACCGGCCGACGGCTCGACGCTAGAGCGGCCCCGGCCACCGCCGCGAGGAATCTGCATGTCGTGTGCACGGCCGCGGTGTCCGCCCCCGTCGGTACCGTGGTGGCATGAGCAACTCCTTCGTCGTGACGAACGCACACGTGGTCCCCGTCACCGCCCCCGAGTTCGACGGCGGCGCCGTCGTGGTCGAGGACGGTCGCATCACCGCGATCGGCCCGGACGTCTCGCCCCCGGCCGGGCTGCCGGTCGTCGACGCCGCGGGTGCGTGGCTCGTCCCGGGCTTCGTCGAGTCGCACGGGCACGTCGGCATCCACGAGGAGGCGAACGGCGAGGCGGGCAACGACACGAACGAGATGACCGGCCCGAACATGGCCGGGGTTCGCGCGATCGACGCGATCGACATCGACGACGAGGGCTTCCGCGACGCCCTCGCGGGCGGCATCACCTCGATCGTCGTCAAGCCCGGGTCCGGCAACCCGATCGGCGGCCAGACCGTCGCGATCAAGACCTGGGGCGGCCGCACGATCGACGAGCAGCTCATCTCCGACACGGTGAGCATCAAGAGCGCGCTGGGCGAGAACCCGAAGCGCGTGTACGGCGGCAAGGGACAGACCCCGTCCACCCGTCTCGGCGTCGCGAAGATCATCCGCGACGCCTTCGTCGAGGCCCAGAACTACCGCGCCGCCCGCGACGCCGCCGCCGCGAAGGGCGACCCGTTCGCCCGCGACCTCACGAAGGAGGCACTCGTCCGCGTCCTCGACGGCGAGCTCGCGTGGGACCAGCACACGCACCGCCACGACGACATCGCCACCGCGATCCGGCTGGCCGAGGAGTTCGGGTACCGCCTGGTCGTGAACCACGGCACCGAGGCGCACAAGATCGCGCACGTCCTCGCCGAGAAGGACATCCCCGTCATCTACGGCCCGCTCTTCACGAGCCGCTCGAAGGTCGAGCTCCGCGACCGCGGGATCCCGAACCTCGCGGCGATCGCGGCGGCCGGGGTCCGCGTGGCGATCACGACCGACGCCCCGGTCGTCCCGATCGGCATGCTCGTGGACCAGGCCACCGCGGCGGTGAAGGAGGGGTTGCCCCGCCAGACCGCGCTCGAGGCGCTCACGACGAACCCCGCCGACTTCCTCGGGTTCGGGGACCGCGTCGGCCGCCTCGCCGAGGGCTACGACGCCGACCTCGTCCTGTGGGACGGCGACCCGCTCGACGCGACCAGCCGCGCGACGCGCGTCTGGATCGAGGGCGAGTCCGTCTTCGAGTGGGCCGACGGCACGGGCGTCACCACGCCGCGCTGGTAGCGACCAGGTTCCGGACGGGAGGCACGGTGCGGGCCCGCACCGCGCCTCCAGTCCGCCGCCCGCAGGCGGGTCTCAGACCTCGCGCGCCAGCAGGAAGTCGTTGATCCGCGTCGTGAGTTCCGCGTCGATCGCCCGCGCGACACCGTTCACCGACCGGATCGGGGCCGCCTGGCGCACGCTCGAGACGAGCCAGGCCGCGTCCGCCGCGTGGAAGTCGTCCAGCGTGAGGAGCTCGTAGGCGGTCTCGATGCCCGCTTCCTCGGCGAAGCGGAACACGTCGGCCTGCGTCGTCCCGGCGAGGATCCCGATGTCGGTGCGCGGCGTCACGAGCCGCCCGCCGACGGAGAGGACGAGGTTCGCGCGCGTGCCCTCGAGCACGTAGCCGTCCGTCGAGACGAACACGGCGTCGTCCGCTCCGCGTCGGCCGGCCTCGCGGAGCGCTGCCATGTTCACCGCGTACGACAGCGTCTTCGCGCCCTGCAGCAGCCACGGGGACGTCCGCTCGACGTCGTGCCGGTAGCCGCGGTCGAGCGTGACGACGGAGATGCCCTCGGTGCGTGCGGCGGTCGAGTCGCCGGACGGTGCCGCGTAGACCCACCCCGTCGGGCGGTCCGTTCCCTCGACGCCGCGGGTGAGGACGGTCTTGACGAAGGCCTCGCGGACCGGGTCGAGCCGGGCGCACACCGCCTCGATCGCCCGGCGCCAGGCGTCGGTGTCGGGTGCGGGCAGGTCGAGCATCGCGGCCGAGCGGCCGAAGCGCGCCAGGTGTGCCTCGAGCGCCTGCGGGTGCCCGTCGATCACGGTGACGGTCTCGAAGACCCCGTCGCCGCGGATCATGCCGAGGTCCTGCACCTGGACGTGCTCCTCGAGGGGCTTCGCCCACGTGAACGCGTCCGCCGCGGGGTCGTGCGGCGCGCGATCGCGGGAGGGCTGGTTCAGGACGGCGAGCACGGTTTCGGTCATGGGGCCATCCAACCGCAGCCCGGCCGGGAACGACCTAGCCGGCTTCGGGGAGCGCGCCCATGAGCTTCCACACTGCCGGCGTCAGCTCGGGGTGCTGCAGCGCGATGCGGCGGAGCCGGTGGTACTCCTCGCCGAGGCGGGTGCCCTGCCCGGAGGCGGGGTGCATCGACCACTGCGCGCTCCGCTGCCCGATCGCGGCGTCCAGCTCGACGGAGTCGGCGCGGAGGATGAGCACGACCTGCTCGTCCACGGTGGGGAGCGTCGGCATGAACTCCCACGGGTCCTCGCCCTGGCGGCTGCGGTGCTCGACGATCATCGAGATCTCCTCGGCTGCCTCGGCGCGCAGCACTTCGAGGCTGCGCCCGGTCCTGCCCGGCTCAGCCATGGTGCCCCCGCAGCGTGCCCGCCATGGAAAAAGCCTACGCCAGAACTTCGGCCAGACTGGACGCGTGACCCCACGCGACCCGAGCAAGTCCCAGCACCCAGCCGTGGTCGTCGTCTACCTCGTGCGCGACGGCGAGCAGGGCCCCGAGGTGCTCCTCGGTGAGAAGCGACGCGGCCTCGGGACCGGCCGGCTCGTCGGACCCGGCGGCAAGCGGGAACCGGGGGAGTCCGCCGTCGAGACGGCGGTGCGCGAGGTCGCGGAAGAGGTCGGCCTGCGGATCGACGCGGCGGACCTGGAGGCGCGGGGCACGTTGGACTACCGGTTCCCGTACCGCCCGTCCTGGTCCCAGGTCTCGGACGTCTTCGTCTGCCGCCGCTGGCAGGGCAGCCCGTCGGGCAGCGACGAACTCGAACCCCGCTGGATCCCGGTCGACGCCGTGCCGTTCGACGCGATGTGGGACGACGCGAAGTACTGGCTGCCGGGCGTGCTCGGCGGGGGATCGGTGCGGGCGCGGTTCACGTTCGCCGAGGACGATGCCACGGTGTCGGGCTACACCGGCACCGGGGTGGCAGCGCCGTCGGGACCCTGACCCGTCGCCGTCCCAGCGCGTCGTCCTACCGGGTGGGGGTCTGCGTGCGGGTGCTGCCGGTGCGGGCTTCCTCGGCCGCGGCGATGACCTCGGCGTCACCGCTCCGTCCGCCGAGCGGGCGCACGAAGAAGTCGATGATGCCGAACACGATCGCGCCGATCATCGCGAACATCGCCCAGCCGACGAACAGCCCGGCGACGTTGCGGCCGTCGGCGGGGGCGAGCAGCACACTCGCCGCGTAGAACCCGACCGTCAGCACGAGGAACACGACGACGACGGTGACGAGGACGCGGTGCCAGGCGATGCGCGGGTTCATGCCCCCAGGATACGCGCCCTGCGCGGGCGATCCGGGCGTCGGTCGTGTCGATGCGCGTGCACCGTGCGACACTGCGCGCGTCGATCGACTGGCACAGTGTCGAAGTGTGCACGTGCATCGGATGCGTGTGCACCGTTCGACATCGTGCCCGTCGATCGACGCGTGCGATGTCGGAACATGCACACGCACGGGCGCCGCACACGCACGGGCGCCGCGCGCGCGGGGCTGCGCGCGCAGCCCGGGGCTCAGCGGTCCGCGTGCCGACCGTGCGGGCGCTCGCCGGCGCCGTCGGCGGCGCGACCCGTGGCGTCGGCGCGACCCGGTGCCCTGGACCCGTCGGCCCGTGGGACGGGACGGGTGCGGGGGCCGGTCGCCGCGCCTCCTGGACGCTGCACCGGACCGGTGCGGTCCCCACGGACGACGGGGATGCGACCCGTGGGCGTGGTCTCGGTCTCGAGGCCGTCGCGACCGCCCATGAAGACGTCGCCACCGACGCGTTCGTCCTCCCAGTCGTCGTCGTGGAGGACGCTCAGCGTGCCGGTCTCGGTGGAGGTGAGCCCGTGGCGCTCGAGCTCGGCGTCGCGCTGCTTGCCGAGGAACTCGCGGTTCGCGGTCTGGGCGTCCTGGAACATCGTCGTGCGGCCGGTGACGATGGCACGGATGCGTCGGCGCTCCCACCACTTCTTGCCGAAGTACATGAGGACGAGTCCGGCGCCGGCGTAGCAGGCCATCGTGATGAGGCCGCGCGAGTACGACGGGCCGACGCCGTAGATCTGGTGCTTGATCATGTCGACCATGCTCGAGCCGACGACGACGTTGTTGAGCCACGCGAACGGCTCCGGCATGAACCACTTCGGGTAGGCGCCGCCGGACGACGGCATCGACAGGAAGACGAAGCAGATCATGGCCGGCGCGGCGATGAACCGGCCGACGAAGTAGCTCAGCCCGTTGACGGCGAGGCCGATCGCGACGATCCAGCCCCAGGCGATGAGGACGAGCTCGATCCAGTGTCCGTGGATGGCGCCGACCACCGGCCCGGCGAGGGTGTTCGTGATGAGCGAGATGACCAGGCCACCGACGACGATGACGGCCATGCGGGTGCGGTGTCGGAGCGGGCCGCCCATGATGCCGATGAACATCGCGACCATGTAGCCGCCGATGCACCAGGCGAGCATGACGTACATGGCGACGGTGCCGTACTCGTCCCAGGCGGGCAGCGGAGCCAGTTCGGTCACGGTGGGGGCGGCGACCCCGATGCCGGTCAGGACGGTGGTCAGCGTCACGGGGACGAGCGAGGCGACCTGGAACTGGTGCGCGGTGGCCTTGAAGACCTCGTTCGTCGAGGGGTCGTACGCCACGGCCATGGTGCCGGCGAGCACGTCGCGCTTGGCCTGCGCGAGGGAGTCGTAGGTGTGGAAGAGGTACTCGCCCGGCAGCGCCTTCTGCATCGCGGCCACCAGGGTCGGGTCGCTGCCGACGAGGGCCACGGGGACGTCGTGCGGGTGCGGGGCGTGGAACGCGAAGACGTAGCACAGGCAGAAGCCGACGATGAAGAACAGCGGCATCCAGAGCTGCAGGCCGATCAACTGGAGCGACGGGTGCAGCGTCCCGAACCAGCGCCGGTAGCCGCTGATGCGCTGCGGTTCCGGGACGGGTGCCTGCCGGACGCGACCGGAACCACCGGAGCCGGTTCGGGTCGGCCGGGTGCCGGCGACCGGGGCACCGCGTCGGGGCTTCGAACCACCGCGGGTGGACGGACGTGTCGTGCGCTGCTTGGGAGCGGATGACTGCCGCGGCCCCCCGTCACGATCCGGGAGGTCGTTGTTCCTGGGGACGTCGTTCCGCGGCGTGCTCACTCGGCGATGCGCTCCTGTTCTGGGTCGGGCCGCCAGGATACGCCCGGGATCCTGGTCGCGGTCAGGACCGGCTGCGCGACGCCTGCGCCGAGTCCATCGCGAGTTCCTCGGCGTCGAGGGTCACGAGCACGCGGCGCATGACCTCCTCGTCGAGGTTGCCCTTCTCGCGTTCCTCGAGCACGATCTCGCGGCGACGGTCGAGCAGTTCCCGCCGGATGTCCTGGATCTGGGCACCCCGCAGGCGGACCGGGGCGTTGCGCTCCTCGTCCTCCTCTTCCTCGGCGTCGCGGCGGAACGTCTCCGCCTGGCGCTCGAGCCGGGCCTTGAGCCGGTTCACCACGGCGTCGACGGCCTCGTCGCCGTACTGCTTCGACCAGTCCGGACGTCGCTTCTCGAGCAGCTCGATCGCGGCCTCGGTCGTGCGCTGGTTGAGGCGCATCTCGCTGCGGACGTCCTCCTCGCCCTCGGCCGGGTCCTGCACCTTGAGCGACCGGATCACGAACGGCAGGGTGAGTCCCTGGAGCAGGAGGGTCCCCACCGTCACGATGAACGCGATGATGAAGATGGTGTCCTGGGCCTTGATGTCGACCGGGTTCGCCACGACCGACACGGCGGCGGCGAGGGTCACCACGCCCCGCATGCCCGTCCACGAGATGACGGTGAGCTCGCGCCAGTTGAGCTTCGGTTCCGCCGAGCCGCGCATCCACCGCAGGGACGGGTGGCCGCGGGAGAGCCGGATGCGCAGGGGGCGGAACCACCTGCCGTTGAAGCGGTTGCGCACGTAGGACTCGAACACGAAGAGCGGCCGCACGAGGATCACCACCACGAGCACCACGGCCGCGGCGGTCAGGGTCTGCCCGAGGCTGCGCTCGCTCTCGACGAGGTCCTGCACGACGGTGTTGAGCTGGAGGCCGATGAGGGCGAAGACGAACCCCTCGAGGATGACGTCGATGCTCGTCCAGAGCGGGCGCTCCTGCAGCCGGGTCGCGTAGCCCTCCTTCGGCGAGTTGTAGCCGATGTAGAGGCCGGCGGTCACCACCGCGATCACCCCGGAGCCGGAGAGGTCCTCGGCGAGGATGTACGCGACGAACGGCAGCAGGATGCTCATGATCGTCTCGACCACCGGGTCGTTGATCCGCATCCGGATCCAGTGCACCGCGACGCCGAGGACGATGCCGACCGCCAGTCCGACGCCGATCGCGAGGCCGAAGATCCCGAGGTCCTGCCAGATCGTGAGCGAGGTGCCCGCCGCGATCAGGGTGAACACGCGCACGAGCGTCAGGGACGCGGCGTCGTTGATGAGGCTCTCGCCGGACAGCACCGTCATCACGCGGCGGGGGAGCCCGAGCTTCCGGCCGATCGCGGCGGCCGACACCGCGTCCGGCGGGGCGACGATCGCGCCGAGCAGGATCGCCGCGGGCCAGTCCATGTCGGGGATGATGATGTACGCCGCGAGGCCGACGGCCAGTGCCGTGATGATCACGAGGAAGATGCCGAGTCGACGGATCTGCTTGATCGACTGCCGGAAGCTCTGCCACGACACGTCGAGCGCCGCCGAGTAGAGCAGCGGCGGCAGGATGATCGTCAGGATGACCTCGGAGTCGATCTCGATCGGCGGGAGGCCCGGCAGGAACGACGCGGCCAGGGCGACGGCCGTCACGAGCAGCGGCGCCGGCAGTCCCTTGGCCCGAGCGAACCCCGTCACCGCGAGCGATCCGACCAACAGGATGAGGAGCTCGACGGTGTCCATGCCGTCCATTCTCCCATCGGAATGGTTCCGGATCTGAACGAGTCCGAAGGTGACATGAACAGCAGGTGTCCGACAGGGTTTGCCAGGCGGCGTCCAGCCTGGGACACTTGCCCGCGGTGGACATCACACTCATAGTCGTCCTGGTCATCGCGTTGGCCCTCTTCTTCGACTTCACAAACGGTTTTCACGACACCGCCAACGCGATGGCGACCCCGATCGCCACCGGTGCGATGAAGCCCAAGGTGGCCGTCACGGTCGCCGCGGCGCTCAACCTCGTCGGTGCGTTCCTCAGCACCGCGGTGGCGACGTCGATCTCGCACGGCCTCATCAACGAGGGGCCCGGAGGCGTGGCGATCAGCCCGGAGATGATCTTCGCCGGGCTCATCGGGGCGGTCGTCTGGAACATGATCACGTGGCTGCGCGGCCTGCCGTCGTCGTCCTCGCACGCGCTGTTCGGCGGGCTCATCGGTGCCGCGATCGTCGGTGCGGGGTTCAACGCCGTCAACTACGCGGCCCTGCTGACGGTGGTGATCATCCCCGCGTTCCTCTCGCCGGTGATCGCCGCGCTGGTCTCGTTCCTGTCCACCCGGATCGCGTACCGGATCACCCGGCGCCCGGTCTTCCCGAACGAGCGCGGCGGCTTCCGCATCGGCCAGGTCTTCACGAGCTCGATGGTGTCGCTCGCGCACGGCACGAACGACGCCCAGAAGACGATGGGCGTCATCACGCTGACCCTCATCGCCTCGGGTGCGCAGTCGTCCGAGCAGGGCGTCCAGTTCTGGGTCGTCATCGCCTGCGCCCTGGCGATCGCCCTCGGCACGTACACCGGCGGGTGGCGCATCATCCGCACGCTCGGGTCCGGCATCACCGAGATCCGCGCGACGCAGGGCTTCGCGGCCGAGGCGTCGACCGCGGCGACGATCCTCGCCTCGAGCCACCTCGGTTTCGCGCTGTCCACCACGCAGGTGTCCTCCGGCTCGATCATCGGCGCCGGTCTGGGTCGCCGCGGGTCGAAGATCCAGTGGTCCACCGCCGGCAAGATCGTGATCGCCTGGTTCATCACCCTCCCGGCAGCCGCTGCCGTCGGCGCGGTCGCGTCCGGCATCGCCCGCCTCGGCGTCACGGGCCTCGTCATCGACGCGGTCGTCGGCGCCGCGGTGATCCTCGGGCTCTACCTGTGGTCGCTCCGCAAGCCGCACGAGCAGGCCGCCGCGATCGAGGTGGACGTCGCCGCCAACGCGGTGTTCACCCGCAAGGAGCTGCGTGACCTGCAGCGGAAGAAGCGCGCCGAGACCGTCGCCGCGCGTCGAGCCGAGCTGAGCCGCGAGCGCACCCTGCGCCGCATGGCCGGCCGCAAGGGAGGACGACGCTGATGGGGATCGACTGGTTCGCCTTCCTGACGGTCGCGATCGTGTCGCTCGTCGGCGCGTGCTTCGTGGTCACCGTGTACTCGATCGGCCTCCGCTTCTGGAGCGCCGCCGACACCCGCGCCGGCAAGTTCACCGTGAAGGACGACGGCACGATCGGTCCGGCGACGGTCGGGTTCCCGCACCCGTCGAACGTCACGACCGCCGTGCGCTGGTTCCGGACGCTGTCCGTCGCCTGCTTCGTCGTCTCCGGCGCGGCCGTCCTCTACGGCATCTACCTCATCGTCCCGCAGTTCCACTGACGCATCCCGCGCCGACCGGCGTGCGCGCCCTGGGCGCGACCCCCTGACGGCCTGGAGGCACGGTGCCGACCCGCACCGCGCCTCCAGGCCGTCACCGCGCGCGTCCACCGCGCCACCCGCGACGTCCTCGCACGTCGCGACGCGCCCGCCCGGGCCGGGGCCCGGCCCCGACCGGCCGGACGGGCTACCCTCGTGGGCGTGACCGGCAACGAAGCAGCACAGACCCGTACCGAGACCGACTCCCTGGGGTCGCGTGACGTCCCAGCGGACGCGTACTGGGGCATCAACACCCTCCGCGCCCTCGAGAACTTCCCCATCACCTCGGTGCCGATCGCGGTCTACCCGGACCTCATCGAGGCCCTCGCGACCGTCAAGCAGGCGGCCGCCCGGGCGAACAAGGCGATCGGGGTGCTCGACGCCGAGCGTGCCGACGCCATCGACCGTGCCGCGCAGGAGGTCCGCGACGGTTCGCTCCGCGACCAGTTCGTCGTCGACATCGTGCAGGGCGGTGCCGGTACCTCGACGAACATGAACACGAACGAGGTGCTCGCGAACCGTGCCCTCGAGCTCCTCGGCCGCGAGAAGGGCGACTACGGGTACCTGCACCCGATCGACCACGTCAACCGCAGCCAGTCGACGAACGACACGTACCCGACGAGCATCAAACTCGCGATGATCCTCGGCGTGCGGCGGCTCGTGTCGCAACTCGAGGCGCTGTCCGACGCCTTCGCGGAGCGCGGGCACGCCTTCCAGGACGTGCTGAAGGTCGGACGCACCCAGCTGCAGGACGCGGTGCCGATGACCCTCGGGCAGGAGTTCACCGGCTTCTCGCACACCATCCAGGAGGACGTCCTCCTGCTCAAGACGGTCATGCCGCTGCTCGCCGAGACGAACCTCGGCGCGACGGCGATCGGCACGGGCATCACGGCCGACCCCCAGTACCGCGACGAGGTCCGCCGCCAGCTGCAGGTCGCATCCGGGCTCGACATCGTGACGGCCCCGGACCTCATCGAGGCGACGAGCGACGCCGGCGCGTTCATGACCCTGTCCGGCACCGTGAAGCGGAGCGCGGCGAAGCTCTCGAAGATCTGCAACGACCTGCGGCTGCTGGCCTCGGGTCCGCAGGCCGGCCTGGGGGAGATCACGCTCCCGGCGCGGCAGGCAGGATCCTCGATCATGCCGGGCAAGGTGAACCCGGTCATCCCCGAGGTTGTGAACCAGATCGCGTTCGCGGTCGTGGGGGCGGACACCACGGTCACGATGGCGGCCGAGGGCGGGCAGCTGCAGCTCAACGCGTTCGAGCCGATCATCGCCCACTCGATCCTGCAGTCGCTGCAGTGGATGGCGAGCGGGTGCGCGACCCTCCGGGTGAACTGCGTGGCCGGGATCGAGGCGAACGAGGCGAAGCTCGCGGCCCAGGTCGACACGAACGTCGGCGTCGTCACCGCGCTCACGCCGTACATCGGGTACGCGGCCGCGGCGTCGATCGCGCACACGGCGTTGACGACCTCGACGCCCATCTCGACGCTCGTGACCGCGGCGGGGCTCATGGAGGAGGACCAGGTCCAGCGCGTCCTGAGCCCGGCGCGGCTGTCGGGCATCGAGCTGGCCACGGGGGCGATCCCGGTCGTCACCGAGGAGATGCTCGACCGGGCGGCGCGCGAGCGCTGACGCGCGGCGCCGCGCCGCGCCTCCGCAGTGTGCGAGGTTCCGCGCACGGTGCGGGGCAATCGCGCTCCCACACCGGTCGGAACCTCGCACACTGCGATCGCGGGCTCGCACCGTGCGAGCAGCGTTCACCCGGCGCCTACGGCATCGGCGGCTCGCCGACCCGCACCTGCCGGGACAGGTCCCGCAGGTGCTCCGCCGCCTCGGCCTGGGCAGGATCGGCGTCGTCCTCGGCCGCCCGCTGCGCCGCGATCGTCCGGACGTGGTGTGCGGCGGCGATGTCGGCGTCCCGCCACCGGGCGAGCGTGAAGTTCCGCGTGACGTCCCGCAGCGGCAGCCGGATGGACTCGTCGGCCTCGATCCCGGCGAGGAGCTGGCGCATCCGGATCACCTCGGAGTCGAGCTCACCGCCCACCACGAGGACGAAGTTCGAGATGTACAGGTACACGAGCAGCAGGATCGCGCCACCGAGCCACCCGTAGGCCTTGTTGCCGCCGCCGATCGTCTCGACGTAGAGCGAGAACCCGAGCGTCGCGAGCGCCCACGTCACGATGGCGAACCCGGCACCGGCGGACACCCACCGCAGCTGCGGCGTCTTCACGTTCGGCGTCGCGTAGTACAGCACCGCGACCATCACGACGAGGTCGGCGGCGAGGATCGGCCACTTCACCACGTTCCAGAGGTCGTCGATCCACGGCGCCCACCCGAAGGACCGGATGACCGCGGCGGAGATCGTCGGGGTGCCGAGCAGGATCACGATCGCGATCGCACCGCCGGCCATCACGAGCAGCGTGACGAGGAGCATCATGCTGCGGAACTTCCAGATGCGACGCCCCTCCTCGACCTCGTAGGCGGTGTTCATCGCCCGGCCGAACGCCGTCGCGTACCCGGAGAGCGACCACAGCGTCAGCACGACGCCGATCGCGAAGCCGAGCCACGGGTTGTCCAGGGTGAGGAGCTGCCGGAGCGGACCCTCGAGGTGCGAGGCCGTCTCGGGGCGGACGATGAACCCGAGGATCCCGATGATGTCCTCGAGGCTGTCGCCCTGCCGGTCCACGATCGACAGGGCCGACACCACGGTCAGCGTCGTCGGGAACACCGTGAGCAGCGCGAAGAACGTCAGCGACGCCGCCGCGTCGACGACGCGGTGCCGGATGACCGAGTGGTAGGTGCGCCGGACCACGGCGCGGACTCCCGTCCGCTGGAGGTCGCGCGATGCGCTGTCCGGCATGCGTTGTACGGTACCCGACACCTGCGGGCCAGGAGGCGCGGTGACAGCCCGCACCGCGCCTCCCGTCCGGTCGACGGTCGCGTCCGGCGGCCGCTCCGCTCGTCAGTTCGCGTGCGGGTGCCGTGCGTCGTACCGGCGGAAGGACGGCACCGCGCGGAGGAGCAGCGCGACCAGGCCGATGATGAGCACGCCGCCGATGATCGGCGGGTACGCGATGCCGGCGGCGACCACCAGCCCCGCGTAGAGGTCGCCCAGCCGCGGTCCACCGGTGACGACGACGATGAAGATGCCCTGCAGGCGTCCGCGCATGCCGTCCGGGGAAGCGGCCTGCAGGATCGTGTTCCGGAACACCGAGCTGACGTTGTCCGCGCCGCCGGCCGCCGCGAGGAAGAGTGCCGCGAGGCCGAGCGCGGGCAGGATGCCGGTGCTGAACGCGTCGCCCTCGCGGCCGCCGAGCGCGTGGGCACAGGCGATGACCACGCCGAACGCCGCGATGGCGCCACCGTAGGCGGTGATCGCCCAGCCGACCGCCTCGCCCTGGCGGCGGACGTGTCCGAGCGGACCGGAGAAGACGCTCGAGAGCAGGGCTCCGATCGCGTACGCCGCGGTGAGGGTGCCGACGGTGATCGACCCGCCGCCGATCACGAGCGCACCGATCGCGGGGAAGAGCACGCGGGGCTGCCCGAACGTCATCGCGACGATGTCGAGCACGAACGTCATGGTGATGTTGCGCGACCGTCGTAGGAACCGCGCCCCTTCGACGAGCGAGCTGAGCCCCGGACGGAGCGCGTCCCGGTCGGCGGCCATCCGCGGCAGGGTGAACACCCCGAGGAACGCGAACGTGAACAGGACCACGTCGATCGTGTACGTCGGGGCGAAGCCGACGGCCGCGATGAGCACGCCCGCGACCGCGGGACCCACCGTGACCTGGAACCCCGACGCGATGCCGCCGAGGGCGCTCGCCGCCGGCAGCAGGTCCGTGCCCACGAGCCGGGGCACGATCGCGGAGCGGGACGCGTTGCTCACGGTCGCGGCGACGGCGTTGACCGTGGCGAGGACGTAGAGCAGGGCGACGCTGTGCAGTCCGAGCCAGGCGTGCGTGGCGATCAGGGCCACGGCGGCCCAGGCGATCACGGCGGACACGAGTGCGACGGTGCGCCGGTCGAACGCGTCGGCGAGCATCCCGCCGTAGAGGCCGGCGACGATCATCGGCAGGAGCGCGATCACACCGACGAGGGCGACCGCGAAGGTGGAGCCGGTGATGTCGTAGACCTCGAGGCCGACGGCGACGGTGGTCATCTGCGTGCCGATGCCGGCGATGGCGGTGCCGAGCCAGAGCCGGGCGAACGCGGGGGAGCGGCGGAGCGGGGTGAGGTCGGCGAGGAGACGGCGTCGGCGCTCGCCGGTCGGTGTGGATGATGTCACGGTGGAACCATTCTGGGGGCTGCGGCGCCGTCCGTGGACGTGCGGGGCCATGTCCGCGCTCTCTGGTTGACTGGCGGGCATGACTGACCTGAACAGCAAGCCCGAGTTCGACGCCCCCGAGGGCCCCGCCCCCACCGAGCTCGTCATCACCGACATCGTCGAGGGCTCCGGCGACGTGGCCTCCGCCGGGTCGACCGTCAAGGTGCACTACGCCGGTGTCGAGTACGAGACCGGCGAGGAGTTCGACAGCTCGTGGAACCGCGGCGAGCCGATCGACTTCCCGCTCGCCGCCCTGGTGCGCGGCTGGCAGGAGGGCATCCCCGGCATGAAGGTCGGCGGGCGCCGCAAGCTCGTCGTCCCGCCGGAGCTCGCCTACGGCCCCGCCGGCGGTGGCCACTTCCTGTCCGGCAAGACCCTGATCTTCGTCATCGACCTGCTCGGGGTCCGCTGATGCAGGTCGGCGCACCGACCATCGAGCTGAACGACGGACACCGGTTCCCGGAGCTCGGCCTCGGCACTTACGGGCTGAACGGCGACGAGGGCACGGCGGCTGTCGGGACGGCGATCGCGGGCGGCTACCGGCTGCTCGACACCGCGCTCAACTACGGCAACGAGGACGCCGTCGGCAAGGCCGTCCGCGAGTCCGAGGTGGCGCGCGAGGACCTCGTCGTCACGTCGAAGCTCCCCGGCCGCCACCACGGCTACGACGAGGCGCACCGCTCGATCGACGAGACCCTCGGCAACCTGGGCCTCGACTCGGTCGACCTCTACCTGATCCACTGGCCGAACCCGTCCGTGGACAAGTTCGTCGACACCTGGAAGGCCTTCGTCGACCTCCGCGACAGCGGCAAGGTCCGCTCGATCGGCGTCTCGAACTTCACCCCGGAGCACCTGCGTCGCATCGTGGACGCCACGGGTGTCGCCCCGGCCGTGAACCAGGTCGAGCTGCACCCGTACTTCCCGCAGGGCGAACTGCGGAAGGTGCACCAGGAGCTCGGCATCGTGACCGAGAGCTGGAGCCCCCTGGCGAAGCGGTCGGAACTCCTCACGGAGCAGCCGATCGTCGACGCCGCCGCCGCGCACGGGGTCACCCCCGGGCAGGTCGTGCTCCGCTGGCACGTCCAGATCGGTGCCGTCCCGGTGCCGAAGTCCGGCGACGCGGCCCGGCAGCGTGAGAACCTCGACGTCTTCGGCTTCGAGCTGACCGACGCCGAGGTCGCAGCGATCTCCGGCCTCGAGCGCGGACGCCTCTGGGACGGCGACCCGGACACGCACGAAGAGATGTAGGAAGCCTCACTTCGGGATGGGGGGACTACACTGGGTTCCCCTGTCCCGAAGGGTTGTGTGTGTCAGAACCGACCGAGATCGACCGCGAGCGCGGCTACGTGGACGGCCTGTTCGGCCGTCTCGACGAGCTGACCGCCGAGGCCGAGCAGCGTCTCGCCGAAACCCGTCGTCAAGCGGTCGGCGGGAACCACCAGAGCCGCAGTGAACGCGACGCGTACGCCCGGCTCTACGAGGACACCATCGCGACGCTCGAGCGCGTCGGCGACCGCCTGGTCTTCGGGCGGCTCGAGGTGTCCGAGCCGGACAGCGACGAGGACTCGTTCCGCTACATCGGCCGCGTGGGCCTGCGGGACCGCGACCACCGACCGCTCCTGCTCGACTGGCGCGTCCCCGGTGCCAGCGCCTTCTACCAGGCGACCGCCGCGCACCCGATGGGCATGCGCGCCCGCCGGCACCTGACCCTCGACGGGCGCAGCGTCGTCGGCATCGAGGACGAGGTCTTCGACGCCACGCTCTACGACGACGAGCGCACGCACCTGCAAGGCGAGGGCGCGCTCCTCGCCGCGGTCACCGCCGAGCGCACCGGCCGGATGACGGACATCGTCGCGACGATCCAGGGCGAGCAGGACCGGATCATCCGCTCCCCGCTCGAGGGCGTGCTCATCGTCCAGGGCGGCCCCGGCACGGGCAAGACCGCCGTGGCCCTGCACCGTGCGGCCTACCTGCTGTACTCGTACCGCGAGCGGCTCCGGGGGTCCGGCGTGCTCATGGTCGGCCCGTCGCCGGCGTTCCTGACCTACATCGAGCAGGTGCTCCCGTCGCTCGGCGAGACCGGCGTGGTGATGGCCTCGCTCGGCTCGCTCTACCCGGGCGTGCACGCGACGAAGCACGACCAGCGCGACGTCGCCGCGGTGAAGGGCTCGGCCGAGATGGCGCAGCTGCTCCGTCGCGCGGTGCGGTCCCGCCAGGTCGTCCCGACCGAGTCGGTCACGCTCGACGTCGAGGGGGAGCGGCTCGTCGTGCCGCCCGAGCTCGTCGCCGACGCCATGAAGCGTGCGCAGGACCGCGGGAAGCCCCACAACGCCGCCCGCGTCACGTTCAACAAGACCGCGCTCGACGCCATGACGCGGTTGCTCGCCGAGCAGCTCCGCCAGCGCGGGACCACCGTCGACGAGGCGGACGAGAAGGTCCTGCGCGAGGACATCCGGTCGTCGTACGACGCCCGCGTGCTCCTCAACACCGCGTGGCTGCCGCTGCCGCCGGAGAAGCTCCTCGAGGACCTGTACGCGCGGCCGAACTGGCTCGCCTCGCTCACCCCCCACTGGACCCCGGAGCGCCGGGCCCTGCTGCTGCGGGAGCGGGGAGCCGCGTTCACGGTCGAGGACGTCCCGCTCCTCGACGAGGCCGCCGAGCTCCTCGGCCCGTTCGACCCCACGGGCGGGGCGGCCAAGCGTGCGGCGAAGGCCAGCCGCAACCGCGACATCGAGAACGCCCGCCAGGCCATCGAGAACATGGGCGTCGAGGGCATCGTCACCGCCGAGCAGGTCGCCGGCTCCTTTGCCGAGGGCGGCGACCCCCGTTCCACCGCCGAGCGCGCCGCCGAGGACCGCGAGTGGACCTACGGCCACATCGTCGTCGACGAGGCGCAGGAGCTCTCCCCGATGCAGTGGCGGGTGCTCGCCCGCCGGAACCCGCTCCGCTCGTTCACGATCGTGGGCGACATGGCGCAGGGGTCCTCGCCCGGGGCCGCCCGCACGTGGGACGACGTCGTCGGCGCCCTCGCCCGCCGTCGTCGGGGCCGCGCGCCCCAGGTGCCGATCGAGCACCGCGTCGAGGAACTCACGGTGAACTACCGCACGCCGCGCTCGATCGTCGAGGCCGCCGGGGCCTTCGCGGACGCCGCCGGCCTCGCGGTGACCCGGACCGAGGCCGTGCGCGACGGCGACCCCGTGGTGCGCGTCACGTCCAGCCGGGCCGAGGTGCTCGACACGGTCGCCGCGATCGTCGGCAGCGAGCGGGAGCACATCGGCGCCGGCACGATCGGCGTCATCGTGCCCGAGGCCGACGTGGACGCGGTCCGCGAGCGGTTGGCCCGGACCGAGGTGGACGTCCGGTCGCTCGGGTCGCCCCGGCCGGGGTCCGTCACGGTGCTCACGGGCGCCGATGCGAAGGGCCTCGAGTTCGACGGCGTGCTGCTGGTCGACCCGGAGCGGGTCGGTGCGGACGCGGCGCGCGCGGCTGCCGCCGTGTACGTCGCCATGACGCGCCCGACGCGCCGCCTGACCGTCGTCGACGTCGCCTGAGCGCCGCGCGCGTCACGTCGTGAGGGCGGCGCGCGTCACTTCGTGAGCGCCGCGCGCGTCACTTCGTGAGCAGGAATGGTCGGGTGCGCGCGGGCGACCCGACCGTTTCTGCTCACGAAGCGGGCGAGCGGGCGAGCGGGCGAGCGGGCGCGCGAGCGCACGGGAGGCGCGGCGCACGTCCGTCAGGTCGGGGTGCCCTCGGCTCGCACGCGCGTCACCAGTGCCGCCCACGGGCCGTCGAGGCGGGTACCGGGGATCGTGACCGTCGTCCGTTCGACGGTGATCGTCCACGTGAAGTCGTCGCGGACGCCCGGCGCAGGGGCATTCGGGGCGTCGCGGGGCAGGGCACCGACGAGCTCCGACCACCCGCCCGGGTCGTCGCAGGCATCGGTGTCGACGCGCCAACCCCGGGTGGTGCCGGCGATGCCCCCACTGCGGCGGACGTCGATGTGCATGCCCCCGACGGTACGCCGGCAGCCCGGCTCAGTCGAGCACGCCGACCGTGCGCCAGGCGTCCTGCACCGCGGTGTGCTGCGCCGACCCGTCCCCGAAGCGCGTGCGTGCGGCGTCGACGGTGACGGTGGCGAACCCGGCGAAGTCGATCGAGGCGGTGACGGCGTCGGACGTGAGGGCGTCCCACCAGACGGCTCCGGCGCCTTCCCACGCGTTGCCGCCGATCGCCGTGGCCGCCAGGTAGAAGGCGTGGTTCGGGATGCCGGAGTTCGTGTGCACGCCGCCGGAGTCCTCGGTGGTGTCGACGTACCCGGCCATCGTCGCGGGCTGCGGGTCCTTCCCGAGCGCCGGGTCGTCGTAGGCGGTGCCCGGAGCCCGCATCGACCGCAGTGCGACGCCGTGCACGGCCGGCGTGAAGAGCCCCTCGCCGATGAGCCACGACGCCTGGTCGGCGCTCTGGCGTCGGGCGTACTGGGCGACGAGCGAGCCGAAGACGTCGCTGATCGACTCGTTCAGCGCCCCGGACTGCCCCTCGTACGTGAGGTCGGCGGTGTACTGGGTCACGCCGTGCGCGAGTTCGTGGCCGATGACGTCGACCGCGATCGTGAAGCGGTTGAAGACCTCGCCGTCGCCGTCGCCGAACACCATCCGGCTGCCGTCCCAGTAGGCGTTGTCGTAGTCCTGCCCGTAGTGCACCGTGGCGTCGAGGGGGAGGCCTGCGCCGTCGATCGACACCCGGCCGAAGACCTCGAGCCAGAAGGCGTGGGTGTCGCCGAGGCCCGTGTACGCCTCGTCCACCGCGGGGTCGCCGGAGTCCGGGTCGCCCTCGCGCCGGACCGGGGTGCCCGGAAGCGTGGTGCTGCCGTGCGCGTCGGAGATGGTCCGCTGCGGCGACCGGTCGACCGTGCCGCTCACGCCCTGCGGACGCACCCGGTGCTCGTGCTTCGGACGCTGGACGCTGTCGAGCGACGCCAGCGCCGTCCGTGCCGCCGAGGCCGCGCGTGGGAAGCCCTGGGCGTCGGCGACGGCGCGGAGCAGGTAGGGCGGGACGACGGATCGGATGCGGTCGGTCGGGGTCATGGCGTCATGCAACCACCGGGCACCGACACCGCGGTCAGTCCTGCTTGCGGTTCTCCACGAGCCCGAGGGCGTACGACTCCCACCACTGTCCGGCGGCCGGCCCGCCGTTGCAGGTGCCGTCGCTCAGCCCCGGCGTCTTCACCCACAGCAGCGCGTCGAGCCGGGTGGAACCGCGGGTGACGTGCGGGGCCTGGCCGAGGCCGGCGCCGTCCGGGTTGCACCACGTGCCGCGCCAACCCTGACCGTTGCGCGAGACGTCGATGACGAAGTGCGGGTCGCCGCCGATCGCGTCCGCGAGCCGGTCGGCGTAGGCGCGTTCCTGGTCGACCCGGTAGAAGTTCGAGACGTTCGTGAAGAAGCCCTGCACCCGGTCGACCCCGGCCTCGCGCAGCCACTTCGCCATCGTCGCCGTCGGCACGCGGTTCTCGTTCCCGCCGTCGAGGTACACGGTGAGGCCGTGGCCGCTGAGCTCGTCGACGGCCTTGCGGATCAGGGGCAGGCGGTCCTGCTCGAGGCGCTTGCACACCTGGATCTGGGCGATGGCGTCCGGCTCGACGAGCACGACGGCCCGGGAACCCGCCATGGCCCGCACCGCCGACCGGACCCACGGCAGGTACTCGTCCGCGGCGGTCCCGCCCTTGGAGTAGCTGCCGCAGTCGCGGTCCGGGACGTTGTAGAGGACGAACACCGGCGTCTTCCGCTGCCGCTCGGCGCTGCGGACGACGTCCCGGATGGTCTGGCGCGTCTCGGACACCGAGGTGTTCGTCAGCCAGGTGGCGATCGGCTCGTCCGCGATGACGGCGATCTTCCTGGCCGTGGTGTCGTCGCCGTCGGCACGCGCCTCGGACTCCCGCTTGCCGGGCTGGTTCTCGGCCTCGGGCTGCTCCGCTAGGCCGCCGGGGAACGCCTCGGACGCGGTCTTCCGCTCGGCGACCTGTCTGCCGGTGGTCTCGGTGCCGCGGGGGAGCACCAGCACGAGCGTCACGACGAGCGCGGCGACGACGACCGCGGCGAGCCCGATCCACGTCCACTGACGACGGCCGGGGCTGCGGCGTGCACGGGTTCCCTCGAGACTCGGCATGCGCCCATGCTCGCAGGTGCGACCCCGGCGTGCCCAGGCCTGGCCCGTCCCGCCGGGCGTTCACCCAGCGTCGCCGCCGGTTCTTGCCAGGACCGTGTCCCAGACTGGCCGGATGTTCCGGAAGCTCCTCCTCCTCGCCCTGACCGCGGCGTACGCCTGGGTGATCTGGCGGATGACGCTGACCCCGCAGGTCTTCTCGGCGGCGCAGAACTCCCTCGTCCTGCACGCGATCGCCTGGGTGCAGCAGCTCCCGCACGGCACGTGGTTCAGCTACGACCGCGTGGAGTTCCTCGCCAACATCGCGATGTTCGTGCCCGTGGGGATGCTCGCCGCGCTGTGGCTCCCGCGCCGGTGGTGGATCCTCGGTGCGGTCGTCGCGGTCGTGCTCTCCACCGGCATCGAGTTCGCGCAGGCGACCTACCTGCCCTACCGCGTGGCCGATCCACGCGACGTCCTGTCGAACGGCCTCGGCGGCCTGCTCGGCGCGACGCTCGTCGGCCTCGTCCGCAGTCTCTTGCCGGCACCGCGTCGGCGTCGGCTGCGCGCCAGGACCGTCTAGCGATCTGGTAGTCTTGCGCGGTTGCCGTCGAACGGCCGCGGACAAAGAGCGCTCGTGCATCAGGCACGGGCACCGCGCAACGGACTGAAAGGGGATCTACGCATGGCACTTGACGCGAAGGTCAAGCAGGAGATCATCGAAGAGTACGCGACCCACCCGGGCGACACCGGTTCCCCCGAGGTCCAGGTCGCCGTTCTGACGCGTCGTATCAACGACCTGAACGAGCACCTCAAGGAGCACAAGCACGACCACCACTCGCGTCGTGGTCTGCTGCTCATGGTCGGTCAGCGTCGCCGTCTCCTCGGTTACCTCTCCGACGTCGACATCGCCCGCTACCGTGCGCTCATCGAGCGTCTCGGCCTGCGTCGCTAGTCGACCGACCCACGGCTTGACCGAACGCCCCGGCCCTCACACGAGGACCGGGGCGTTCTCCGTTCCCCGGGAATGGTTGCGGGGGACGTGCGGTTGGGTACGATGTTCATGCAAACGCATCGAAAGTCGGGACTCACCATGACCACCATCGCCGTCGTCTCCGCCGGGCTCTCCGAGCCCAGCTCCACCCGCCTGCTCGCCGACCGCCTGGGCGAGGCCACGATCGCGGCGCTCGCCGCACCGAGCCCGCCCGGCCTGCCAGGAGGCGCGGCGCACGTCCTGCACGTCGATTTGCGTCCGCTGGCGCACGAGATCACCGACGCGATGCTCACCGGGTTCGCCGCACCGGCGCTGTCCGCCGCGATGGCGACGGTCGTCGAGGCCGACGCCGTGGTGTTCGTCACGCCGATCTTCACCGCCGGCGTGAGCGGTCTGGCGAAGTCGTTCCTCGACGTGCTCGACAAGGACTCGCTCGCCGACATGCCGGTCCTGCTCGGAGCCACCGGCGGCACCGCACGGCACTCGCTCGCGATCGAGCACGCGCTGCGTCCGGTGTTCGCGTACCTCCGCGCCGCGGTCGTCCCCACCGGTGTGTTCGCCGCCACCGACGACTGGGGGAGCGAGGGTGACTCGGCCGCACTGGACGGTCGCATCCGCCGGGCCGGTGAGGACCTTGCCTGGGCGATCCGCGCCTCCCGTCGGACCCCGCAGGAAGCCGACGCGCTCCCCGCGACGGCGGACTTCGCGTCCCTGCTCGGTGGGCTCGGCCACTCGGCCGTGCGCTCTTAGGCCGGCCACAGGGGTCGTCGGGCGGGGGTGCAGCCGTTGCCCGGCCCGCTCACCGGTCGGCTCGGGAACCTCGTCGTGACGACGGATCGTGACGACGAGGAGGACCGATGGACGCCAGGGGCAACGGCCGGCGACCCGGCTGGACGACGAGTGCGCTCGTCAGCGTGGGCGGGCTCGTGGTCGCGGCGCTGACCGGGGCCGGGGTGTGGTTCGGGCACGAGCAGGCCACGACGGGCTCGGCCGACTCGTCGACGAGTGACGCCGGGACCTCGACGGACTCCGGGACCTCGTCCGACACCGGGACCTCGACCGACGCCGGGACCTCGACCGACCAGGGCGTGAGCCAGGGCACGACCGGCGGCTCCGGCTCCTCGGACGCGACCACGGCGGGATCGTGACCGTGCGTGCCGCAGCCGAGTGGGACCTCTGGACCACCACCGCCCGCGTCGTCCTCGACCACCGTGACCGCCGCCACCTCGCCGCCGCACGGGCGTGCGTCGTCGAGGTCACCGCCGCTGTCGACGCGGCGTGCAGCCGCTTCCGCAGCGACTCCGAGCTCGTCGCCCGCGCCGCCGACCTCGTGCGCGGCGCCGAGGTCTCCCCGCTCCTCGCCGCACTCGTGCACCAGGCGCTCGACGCCGCACGTGCCTCCGACGGCGACGTCGACCCGACCCTCGGCGCCCGCATGGCGTCGCTGGGCTACGACGCCGCGTTCGCCGACGCCCCACCCGTGCCGACGCCCGAAGCCGTGGCCCGAGCGCTCGACGGCCGCCCGGCGTGGCAGCGGGTCCTGCTGTCCGGCACCTTCCTGCGCGTGCCCCAGGGCGTCACGCTCGACCTCGGTGCCACCGCCAAGGCCGCCGCTGCCGACATGGCCGC
This sequence comes from Curtobacterium sp. USHLN213, assembly GCF_037144815.1. Lineage (NCBI taxonomy): Bacteria > Bacillati > Actinomycetota > Actinomycetes > Micrococcales > Microbacteriaceae > Curtobacterium > Curtobacterium sp. USHLN213. Next base: position 73,271 of record NZ_JBBCYQ010000008.1, read on the forward strand.
GGCGAGCATCACCGCCCGCCTCGGCATCGGCGCGCTCGTCTCGCTCGGCGGGGACGTCGCGACCGCCGGGCCCGACCCGTCCGGCGGCTGGCAGGTCCGGGTGCAGGACCTCGACGACGATCCCGCCGACCACGTGCGGATCGCCTCCGGCTGGTCCGTCGCGACCTCGAGCACCCAGAAGCGCCGGTGGGAGCAGGACGGCCACGCCCGGCACCACATCCTCGACCCGCGGTGGGGGCTGCCGGCCGAACCGGTCTGGCGCTCGGTGACCGTCGTCGCGCCGTCGTGCGTCACGGCGAACACGATGACGACCGCCGCGGTCGTCCGTGGACACGGTGCCACCGAGATGCTCCGGCGGAGCGGTCGCGCGGCACGCCTGGTCGCTGCGGACGGCACCGTCGTACGGATCGGGGGCTGGCCCGCCGACGACGGCTGATCAGTACCAGTGCGGGTTGACGCTCATCTCGTGGTTCCACGCCCCGCACGGCGAGCCGTAGGCGTCGTGGATGTAGGCGAGGCCCCAGTTGATCTGGGTCGCCGCGTTCGTGCGCCAGTCCGCGCCGGCGACGGACATCTTCTCCGCCGGGAGCGACTGGGGGATGCCGTACGCCCCGCTCGAGACGTTCAGGGCGTTCGCACGCCAGCCGGACTCCTGCGTCCACAGGGACACCAGGCACGAGAACTGGTCCGACCCCCACCCGTACGACCCGATGGCGCTGCGGGCGTAGGCCTGGGCACCCGCCGGGTCGACCACGACGCCGCCCGTGCTCGGGTAGGACGAACCGCCGCCGCTCGTCGACGGGACGGCGGGGCTCGGTGCCGCGTCGGCTGCTGCCGCCGCGGCGGCCTCCTCGCGCTTCCGCTGCTGTTCGGCCTTCTGCGCCGCGACCTGCACGCCGAGCTGGTAGCGCTGCTCGGTCTTCGCGGTGGTGTCCTTGAGCGACGCCAGCTGGGCGTACAGCTCGTCGCTGTGCTGCTGCGTGTCGTCGACCGCGGCGTCGGCGGCGGCCTCGGCGTCCTTCGCCGCGCTCGCCTTCGTCTCGGCGGCGTCGGCCAGGTCGGCGCGTTCGTCCTCGGCACGGGTGGCCTGGTCGTGCAGCGAGGACGCGGTCCTCGCGGCGACCGAGGCGTCGTCCATCACGCCGGCCCACGTCGACGACAGCTGGTCGAGCGCGCCGAGCTGGTACAGCAGCTGGGAGGGGTCCTTCGCCGTCGCGATGCGCGTGGTCATCTGGCTCGAGCTGCCGTCGCGGTAGAGGTTCGCGGCGAGCTGGCCGGCGCGCTGTTGGGCGCGGTCCGCGGTCTTCGCCGCCTGGTCCGCCTGGGTCTGGAGGCTCGTGGCGGCCTGGGTGGCCGATGCCAGTGCCGACTCGGCCGCGTCCGCACGCTGGGACGCCACGAGCGCGGCCTGCGACTTCACGGCTGCGGCCTGCTGGGCGGACTCCAGCGCCGCCTGGACCTTGGCGACCTCGGCCTTCTTGGTCTGCTCGTTGCCCTTCGCGTGCTCGACGTCCTGCCAGCTCGGGTACTCCGTCGCGTTCGCCGGGACAGCGGTGACGACGGGGGCGACGAGCGCGCCGACGACCACTGCGGCCGCGACGAACCAGCCCCGGGAGGGGGTGAGGCGCATGGCAGCAGGCTAGCGAGGACACTCCGGTTCGCCGTGAGCCTCGCCGCCGAATCCCTGAGGACTGGTAAAGTCCATCACGTCCAGGGACCGTTTCCCCGGGCGTTACGACAAACACTGCGCAGGCCGGGCACGGAGCTGGTCATCGGTGGTGGCTCGCGGGCCGGACGGTTTCCCGAGTGCTTCTACTGCTGGCCAGACATGCGTCCCGATCCCTTCGGCGCGCACGCACCATCGGGTGCCGTGGCCCCAGCCTGCCGAACACATCAAGGAGGCACCCTTTTGGAGGGTCCCGAGATCAAGTTCGCCGAGGCCGTTCTCGACAACGGCAAGTACGGCAAGCGCACCGTCCGGTTCGAGACCGGTCGGCTCGCACAGCAGGCGCAGGGCGCGGTCGCCGCGTACCTCGACGAGGACACCATGCTCCTCTCGGCCACCAGCGCCGGCAAGCACCCGCGTGAAGGGTTCGACTTCTTCCCGCTGACCGTCGACGTCGAGGAGCGCTCGTACGCCGCCGGCAAGATCCCCGGTTCGTTCTTCCGTCGTGAAGGCCGTCCCAGCACCGAGGCGATCCTCGTCTGCCGCCTCATCGACCGGCCGCTGCGCCCGTCGTTCGTCGACGGCCTCCGCAACGAGGTCCAGATCGTCATCACCGTCCTGAGCATCGCTCCGGACGAGTTCTACGACGCGCTCGCGATCAACGCCGCGTCCGCGTCGACGCAGATCTCCGGTCTGCCGTTCTCCGGCCCGATCGCCGGTGTGCGCCTCGCGCTCATCGGTGACCAGTGGGTCGCGTTCCCGAAGGCGTCGCAGCTCGCCGAGGCCGTCTTCGACCTCACCGTCGCTGGACGTGTCGTCACGGACGAGGCCGGCAACGAGGACGTCGCCATCATGATGGTCGAGGCCGAGGCCACCGAGCACAGCTGGGACCTCATCCAGGGCGGCGCGACCAAGCCCGACGAGGCCGTCGTCGCGCAGGGGCTCGAGGCGGCGAAGCCGTTCCTCAAGCAGCTCGTCGAGGCGCAGGCGAAGATGGCCGCCCAGTCGGCCAAGGAGATCCAGGACTACCCGGTCTTCCCGCCGTACGCCCCCGAGGTCTACGACGCGGTCGAGGCCATCGCGCTGTCCGAGCTCGGCGACGTCTACAAGATCGCCGGCAAGCTCGAGCGTCAGGACGCCGACGACGCCCTGAAGGCCCGCGTCAAGGAGGCCATCGCCGCCAAGGTGACGGCCGGCGAGCTCCCCGAGAGCGCCAACGGCCAGGTCAGCGGTGCCTACAAGTCGGTCACGAAGAAGGTCGTCCGCGGCCGGATCCTGACCGAGCAGGTCCGCATGGACGGTCGCGGCCTCGCCGACATCCGTCCGCTCGACGCCGAGGTCGCCGTGATCCCGCGCGTCCACGGTTCGGCGATCTTCCAGCGCGGCGAGACCCAGATCCTGGGCGTCACCACGCTGAACATGCTCAAGATGGAGCAGCAGATCGACTCGCTGTCGCCCGTCACGAAGAAGCGCTACCTGCACCACTACAACTTCCCGCCGTACTCGACGGGTGAGACCGGTCGTGTCGGTTCGCCGAAGCGTCGCGAGATCGGGCACGGCTTCCTCGCCGAGCGCGCCCTCGTGCCGGTGCTGCCGTCGCGCGAGGAGTTCCCCTACGCCATCCGTCAGGTGTCCGAGGCCCTCGGCTCCAACGGTTCGACGTCGATGGGTTCCGTCTGCGCCTCGACCCTGTCGCTCCTCAACGCCGGTGTGCCCCTCAAGGCCCCGGTCGCGGGCATCGCGATGGGCCTCGTCTCCGACACCGTCGACGGCCAGACCCGCTACGCGGCGCTGACCGACATCCTCGGTGCCGAAGACGCGCTCGGCGACATGGACTTCAAGGTCGCCGGCACCTCGGACTTCGTCACGGCCATCCAGCTGGACACGAAGCTCGACGGCATCCCGTCGTCGGTCCTCGACGCCGCGCTGAAGCAGGCCAAGGAGGCCCGCTCGGCCATCCTCGGCGTGCTGAACGAGGCGATCGACGCCCCCGACGAGATGGCGGACACCGCTCCTCGTGTCATCTCGGTGCAGATCCCCGTCGACAAGATCGGCGAGCTGATCGGCCCGAAGGGCAAGACGATCAACGGCATCCAGGACGAGACCGGCGCCGACATCTCGATCGAGGACGACGGCACCGTGTACATCGGCGCCGTCGACGGTCCGTCGGCCGAGGCCGCTCGCGCCCAGGTCAACGCGATCGCGAACCCGACGAACCCGGAGATCGGGGACCAGTTCCTCGGCACGGTCGTCAAGATCGCCACGTTCGGTGCGTTCGTGTCGCTGCTCCCGGGCCGCGACGGTCTGCTCCACGTCTCCGAGGTGCGCAAGCTCGCCGGTGGCAAGCGTGTGGAGAACGTCGAGGACGTCCTCGGCGTCGGCCAGAAGATCCTGGTCGAGGTCACCAAGGTGGACGACCGCGGCAAGCTGTCGCTCGCGCCGGTCGTCGCCGACGAGGTGGACACCGAGGGCGGCAAGGGACACGAGTCCCACGCCGAGGCCCCGGCCGAGGGCTGATCCCTCCCGCGTCCTGACGCACGAACGGCCGCCGTCCCTTCCGGGGCGGCGGCCGTTCGCCGTTGCGGGACTACGCGGCGGGGGTCTCCTGGGTGCCGACGAGCTGCGCGCGGCCGAGCAGGTGCTCGCGGAGCACGAAGCCGACCACGGCGGGCGTCGCGTCCGCGGGCGCCTCGAGGACGGGCACGTCGAGCGCGCTCAGCGTGAAGAAGTACCGGTGCGGCCCGTGCCCGGCGGGCGGTGCCGCGCCGAGGAACGTGTCCGTGCCGAACTCGTTGCGGCGGCGCAGCGCCTCGGCGGGGAGCAGCGCGTCGTCGGTCCCGGCACCGGCCGGCAGCGAGGTCGCCGACGCCGGGACGTCCGTGAGGCTCCAGTGCCAGAACCCGGACCCCGTCGGGGCATCGGGGTCGTACACCGTGAGCACGAAGCTCTGCGTGCCCTCCGGAGCGCCCGACCACTCGAGCGCGGGGGAGCGGTCCTCGCCGCCGACGTCGGTGCCGCGGGCGGACGTCGGGAGCACGCCGCCGTCGGTGAAGTCGGGGCTGGTCAGGGTGAAGGTCGGGACCTCGGGGAGGTTCCAGTTGGGGTCGTTGGCCATGCCCCCAGCCAACACCCGCGTGCTCGGATGTCGCTCGGTGCCCACCGGCGGACGGGAGGCGCGGTGCGGGGCCGACCCGTGCCTCCAGGCCGACAGACGGTCGCGTTCGTCGACGCGACGTGCGTCGTCAGGCGGCGAGCACGCGCTCGACGACGCGGCCGAGGGCCGCCGTCGCCGCGATCGCGTCACCGGCGTACGCGCCGGACATGGCGCCGTCGCGCGCGAGCATGAGCTCGTCCGCACCGTCGCCCGGCAGGGTATGGCCGGACTCCTGCAGCAGGTCGGCCAGTCGCTCGGTGTACCAGTCGCGGTGCGTCGCGACGACCTCGCGCACGGGGTCGCGCGGGTCGTGGTACTCGGCGGCGGCGTTGAGGAACGCGCAGCCGCGGAAGTCGGGGTCGTTGACCTCGTCGGCGAGGGCCGTGACCCAGGCCCGGACGGCTGCCTCGGGCGAGCCGGCATCGGCGATGAGCTGTTCCATCCGCTGTTGCACGCGCTCGTGCTGCGTCCGGATGTAGGCCAGGATCAGGTTGTCCTTCGACCCGTAGTGCTTGTAGAACGTCGCCTTCGTGACGCTCGCCTCGGAGATGAGACGGTCGACGCCGACGCCGTGGATGCCCTCTTCGTAGAAGAGCCGCGTGGCGGTCTCGAGGATCCGGACCTTCGCGCCGCCGGAACGGGGAGCCGGGGGGACGCTCGACCCGTCCGGCGACGCGAGGTTCGTGCTCGGGCCAGGGAGACGCTGGACGGTCGGTTGGGGGGAATCGACCGTCACAGCGTGGCTCTCCTTGGGCTCATCGGCTCCGCGGCGGAGCGGGGGGACTCGTGCCGCGCGAGGACTGATGTCCCGAGCCACCGGATCGGAATATAGGGGGGCTTCCGATCCGGTACGAGAACTGTACCACAAGGAGGACAGACAGACGAGTCTTTCTATCCTCCATATCTGTACCCCACTTCGAGTGACACCGTGAGCGGCTGTGGAAACTGGGCGGCGGGCGCTCCGGGGTCAGTAGGCTCGTCTGCGATGAACCACCCAGTGCCGTTGCCGCTCGAGGCCCCGGACACGTCGTTCCTGACGTCCGGGGGCGCCTTCGTCCGCCGAACCGTCCTCCCGTCCGGCGTGCGGGTCCTGACCGAGGCCATGCCCGGAGCGAGTTCGACGAGCCTCGGCTTCTGGGTCGGGGTCGGCTCCCGCGACGAACGCGACGGCCAGTACGGCTCGACGCACTTCCTCGAACACCTGTTGTTCAAGGGCACCCGGACCCGGTCGGCCCTCGACATCGCGATCTCGTTCGACTCCGTCGGTGGCGAGCACAACGCCGCCACCGCCAAGGAGTACACGTGCTACTACGCACGGGTCCGTGACGCCGACGTCCCGATGGCCGTCTCGGTCATCGGGGACATGGTCACCGGCTCCGTCCTCGACGACGCGGCGTTCGACATCGAGCGCGGGGTCATCCTCGAAGAGCTGGCGATGGCGGCGGACGACCCGGCCGACGTCGCCGGCGAGGCGTTCTTCGCCGCGGCCTTCGACGGGCACGCCCTCGGCCGGCCGATCGGCGGCACGCCGGAGAGCATCCGCGCCGTGCAGCGGGACGAGGTCCTCGCCCACTACCGCGAGCACTACGCGCCGAACGGCATCGTCGTCACCGCCGCCGGGGCGATCGACCACGACCGCTTCTGCGAGCTCGTCGAGGCCGTGTTCCAGGGCGTCCCGAACGCTGCTCCGCTGGCACGGCGGACCCCGCAGCCAGTGGCGGACCCGGCGATCCCCAAACTCTCGGTCGTGCACCGTCCGACCGAACAGGTCTCGATGCTCCGCGGGTCGCAGGGCCTCGACCTCCGCGACGAACGGCGGCCGGTCCTCAGCGTGCTCAACGCCGTGCTCGGCGGCGGCATGAGCTCCCGACTCTTCCAAGAGGTGCGCGAGCGCCGCGGACTCGCCTACGCGGTGAGCTCCTTCGCGCCCGCCTACCTCGACAACGGTGCCTTCGGCGTCTACGCCGGGTGCGCCCCCGACAACGTGGCCGGGGTGGTCGAGATCGTCGACGCGGAGTTCCGCCGGATGGTCGACGACGGCATCACCAGCGACGAGCTCCGTCGCGCGAAGGGGCAGATCGAGGGGGCGCTCACGCTCTCGCTCGAGGACTCCGACGCCCGGATGACCCGACTCGGCCGGTCCGAGCTCGGCACGGGGGAGTTCACCGACCTGGCCACCGCCCTCGAGCGCGTGGACCGGGTCAGCACCGACGACGTCCTCGACCTGGCCCGCGACCTCCTGACCCGGCCCACGATCACCTCGGTGGTCGGTGCGGTGCAGCAGGACGAGCTCGCGGCCGCGATCGGGATCGGCGGTTGAGCACCGACATGTCGCACTACCTCTACCTCGTCCGGCACGGCGAACACCAGGACGCCGAACACGGGCTGCGGGACGGCAAGCTGTCCGAGCGCGGCAAGCGGCAGGCGATGCTCGTCGCGGACCGTCTCGGCGGGGTGCCGTTCGACGGCGTCTACCACTCGCCGCTCGAAGCGCCGAGCGAGACCGCGTCGTTCCTGTCGCAGCGGCTCCCGGCGATCGAGCCCGAGCCGTCGACCCTGCTCTTCGACTGCATCCCGTCGGGTCCGACGCCGGACATGCCGCACGCCTACCAGGGGTGGTACGGCGGCATCACGGAAGAGGAGATCGTCGCGGGGCAGGCCCAGATGGGCGATGCGGTGGCGGAGTGGTTCACCCCTGCCCGCGAAGACCGGCACGACCTCCTCATCACGCACAACGCCGTCATCGGCTGGTTCGTGCGCGAGGCGTTCCAGGCACCGGAGTGGCGCTGGATGGGGACGAACGTGGCGCACACGGCGTTGACGATCATCCGGATCCGCTCGGCCAAGCCGGCCGAGGTCGTCGCGCTCAACGACCTGGCGCACCTGCCCGTCGAGCTGAGGACGGGCCTGCCGGTCGGTCAGCCCGTCTGACGGGCCCTGCGCACCCGGGGTGCGGCGACCCGCGCTCGGAGCACCCGGTCCAGCCCGAACGGCCCACCGCCGAGCGCGACCAGCACCACCGCGAGGAGCAGGTACAGCACCTCGGGCAGGTAGAGCAGGTCGCCGTACCAGGTCACCGCGTCCGCCGGCCCGAGCTGGTGGACCGCCACGGTCGTGAGCGCGACCGTGCTGATCACGCCGAGGACGGCCGCAGCCGCCCGCGTCACGAGGCCGACGGCGAGCAGCACGCCGAAGACGAGCTCGCAGCCCGCGACCACGGCAGCTGTGAGCTCGGGCACCGGCGCGCCGATCGAGCGGATCGTCTCCGCCATCGCCGCGCGACCCGGAGCGGTCACGGTCTTGTTCCACCCGGACGCGGCGAAGAACAGCCCGAGCGCGACCCGGACGAGCGAGATCGAGAGGAACGGCAGGCGGGTCGGGGAGTCGAGGGCACGGAGGAGCAGGACCATGCCCTGCCGTTCGGAGCGGAGGCGCGGATCGCCTCAGCGCACCGGCTTGCGGTACCAGGCGGTCGCGTTCGGGTTGTCGTTGAACGCGGGTACCCGCTCGTAGCCCCGACCGCGGTACATCGCACCGGCGGCGACGAGGGAGTCGTTCGTGTCCAGCACGATCGCCGTCGCGCCGAGCTGCGCACCGCGTGCCTCGAGCGCGTCCATGACCGCCGTCGCCACGCCGCGTCCACGTCCTTCCGGAGTCACGAAGACGTGCTTCACCTCGAACCGGACGTCGTCGCCGTCGTCGGGGAGCCGACGGAGGCCGCCGCACCCGACCGCGCGACCTCCGTCGTACGCGACGACGAAGGTGCCGACCGGCGGCGTGAACTCGGCCGCCGGGGTGCGCTTCCGCGAGTACGACCCCTGCGCGCTCGGGAACGTGGCCTCGCGCTCGTCGAGGTACGCGTCGAGCAGGGCGTCGACCTCGGGGATGTCTGCCGGCACGGTCCTGACCTCGAGCGTCATGCGTCGATCCTAGGATGGTGGACATGGTCACTCCCGTCGCCGTCGTCGGCGCCACCGGTCGTCTCGGGGGCCTCGTGGCCGCCGTGGTCGAGGAACTGCCCGACTTCGAGCTCGTCGCGAGCCTGTCCTCCAAGGACGGGGCGCACGAGGCCGGTCCCGACGTGTTCGGCGGCGCGGCGATCGTGGTGGACGTGACCGTCCCGGCGCTCAGCCCCGCGATCGTCGACAACGCCCTCGTGAGCGGCGCGAACGTGCTCGTCGGCACGTCCGGGTGGTCCGGCGACCGACTCGCGACGCTCCGCGCGGGGCTCGAGTCGCGTCCGGAGCAGGGCGTCTTCGTGGTCCCGAACTTCTCGATCGGGTCCGTGCTCGGCACCCACCTGGCGACGATCGCCGCGCCGTGGTTCCCCTCGGTCGAGATCGTCGAGACGCACCACGCCGGCAAGATCGACTCCCCGTCGGGCACCGCGGTCCGCACGGCCGAGCTCATCGCCGACGCCCGGCGCGAGGTCGGTCCGGTCGACGCACCCCACGTCGACCAGCGCGCGCGGGGGCAGCAGGTCGCGAGCGTCCCGATCCACTCGCTCCGTCTGCCGGGCGTCAAGGCCGTGCAGGACGTGGTGCTGAGCGGCCCCGGCGAGACCCTGACCATCCGGCACGACACGAACGACGACGTCGCCTACGTCGCCGGCATCCGTGCAGCCCTGTCCGCCGTGGGGTCGATGCGCGGCCTCACGGTCGGCCTCGGCAGCGTCCTCGGCATCGGCTGACCGTCGTGCGCCTGACCCGGTCCCTCCGTTCGCCCTTCTGGGGCGCGGCGCTCATGGCGGTGCTGCTGGCGCTGTACATCGTGCTCGTCGGGCAGCGTGCCGTGGCGTTCATCGCGACGGGTATCCCGATCGGCATCGGCATCGGCGTCGCGCTCTTCGTCGTCGCGGCGATCGGTGCGCTGCTGCTCGTGCTCGAGTTCCGCTTCGGCCTGCGCATCACCCGGCTCGGCGCCCGGCTCGAGCAGGAGGGCGGCGCTCCCTCGGACGTCGTCCCGGTCCGTCCCTCGGGGCGTCCCACGCGCGAGGCCGCCGACGAGCTCTTCCCCGAGTACAAGGCCGCGGTCGAGTCCGACCCGGCGGACTGGCGCGGGTGGTACCGACTCGGCGTCGTCTACGACGCCGCGGGTGACCGCAAGCGGGCGCGGGCCGCGATGCGCGAAGCGCTCACCAGGGCACGCGTGTCCTGACAGGAGGCGCGGTGCGGGCCCGCACCGCGCCTCCGGGCCCGCAGCCGGTCGCGTCAGAACGCGGCGTCGACCGCGTCCTCGGCGCGCTGGTACCGGAACGCGTAGCCTGACTCGAGCAGCTTCGTCGGCACCATCTGCTGGCTCGACAGGAGCATCTCGTCGGCCGCCTGCTGCAGGAGCAGCCGGAGCGCGAACTCCGGGATCCGGAAGAGGTAGGGCCGGTGCAGGTCCTCGGCGACGCGCTTGGTGATGCGGTCGGCGACGGCGGCCTCGGGGCCGGCGAGGTTCACCGGCCCGACGACGTCCGCGGCGTCGGGGCTGGTCGCGAGGTGCACGATCGCGCCCACCTCGTCCTCGAGGGCGATCCACGGCCAGTGCTGCCCACCGGTGCCGAGGCGGCCGCCGAGCCCGGTCTTCGTGAGCGGGACGAGCGGTGCGAGCGCGCCGCCGCCCTTCCCGACGACGATGCCGGTGCGGAGCGTCACGACGCGGACACCCTCGGGAGCGGCGTTCGCGGCGGCCTCCCACGCGGTGCAGACCTCGGCGAGGAAGCCGGTGCCGGCGGCCGCGTCGTCCTGCAGGACGTCGGCCGGGCGGTCGCCGTAGACCCCCGAGGCCGACCCCGAGAGGAACAGCGGCGGCGGGTTCGTCGCGTGGCGCATGGCCTCGACGAGGGTCTCGGTGGCGGACACCCGCGACTGCAGGATCTCCTGCTTGTAGGTCTCGGTCCAGGGGAGCTTGCCGATGTTCGCGCCGGCGAGGTTGATCACGACGTCGGCGCCGTCGAGGATCGCCGGGTCGAGCTTCCGGGTGCCCGGGGACCAGCGGAACTCGCTCGCCGTGCGCGGCTCGCGTCGGACGAGGGTGGTGACGTGGTGCCCGGCCTCGCGCAGGGCGTGGACGAGGGGCGTACCGATGAAGCCGGACGCACCGGCGAGCAGGATCGAGAGCGGCGCTGTCGTCATGTCGCTCACGCTACTCAACTGCCCGTGAATGTCTCCGGCTCGTCGTAGGCTCGTGGTCGTGACCGACAGCGAGACCGTGCAGCCCGACCCCACCGTCGCGACCCCCTACGAGGACCTGCTGCGGCGTGTCCTCACCGAAGGGACTCCGAAGGGCGACCGCACCGGGACGGGGACCCGCAGCCTGTTCGGCGCACAGCTCCGGTACGACCTGTCGAAGGGCTTCCCGCTCGTCACGACGAAGCGGGTGCACTTCAAGTCCGTCGCCTACGAGCTGCTCTGGTTCCTGCGCGGCGACGGCAACGCCCGCTGGCTGCAGGAGCACGGCGTCCGGATCTGGAACGAGTGGGCGGACGAGGACGGCGACCTCGGCCCGGTGTACGGCGTGCAGTGGCGCTCGTGGCCGACGCCGTCGGGGGAGCACTTCGACCAGATCGCCCAGGTCATCGAGCAGATCACGACGAACCCGGACAGCCGCCGCCTGATCGTCTCGGCGTGGAACGTCGCCGACATCCCCGAGATGGCGCTCGCCCCGTGCCACGCGTTCTTCCAGTTCTACGTGAACGACGGCAAGCTCTCCTGCCAGCTCTACCAGCGGAGCGCGGACATGTTCCTCGGCGTCCCGTTCAACATCGCCTCGTACGCGCTGCTCACCCACATGATCGCGGCGCAGACCGGGCTCGAGGTCGGCGAGTTCGTGTGGACCGGCGGCGACTGCCACGTCTACGACAACCACGTCGAGCAGGTGGAGGAGCAGCTGTCTCGGACCGCGTACGCGCTCCCCACACTCGAGCTCGCGCCGCGGGACTCGATCGACGACTACGAGTACGAGGACTTCACGGTCGTCGGCTACCACCACCACCCGGCGATCACGGCCGCGGTCGCCGTCTGATGTCGTCCTCGTGGACCGAACCCGTCCGTGGTGTCGGGATGGTCTGGGCGCGGTCGACGAACGGCGTGATCGGGGCCGACGGCGGGATGCCGTGGCACGTGCCGGAGGACCTCGCGCACTTCCGGCAGGTCACCGGCGACGCGACCGTCGTGATGGGGCGCCGCACGTGGGAGTCGTTGCCGGAGCGCTTCCGGCCGCTGCCCGGGCGGCGGAACGTCGTGCTGACGCGAGACGCCTCGTGGACGGCCGACGGGGCCGAGGTCGTGCACGACCTGGCGACCGCGCTGGACACCGACGAGCCCGTGTGGATCATGGGCGGCGGGCAGGTGTACGCGGCGGGGGTGCCCTTCGCCGACCGGGTCTCCGAGACGGTGATCGACGTCGAGGTGCCGGGGGACACCGTGGCGCCGACGCTCGCCGGGGCTGCCGGGTGGTCGCTCGTCGACGAGGGGCCGTGGCAGGAGTCGCGCGTCGACGGGACGCGCTACCGCTTCCTCGAGTGGCGCCGGCGCGCGTAGCGCCGCTCGCCGGGGCGTGGAACCACGGAAACGACATCGCACCAGGCATCGGCGATGGTTCGACGTCGGAAACCTGGTTCGACACGTTCCGGGCCGCGCCGCGCCAGCGCCGGCCGGCCACGCGCCGCGCGGCCGCAGCGTGCGGGGCGGGGTCGAGCCGCGCCTCCTGGGCCGCACCGTCCACGCGGACGGCAGCCCTCGCGCGCATCCCCGGTACGCTGGTGCCCGTGTCCCTGCGTGAGAATCCCTTCGGTCAGGTCCTCGTCGCCCTCGTGACCCCGTTCACGGCCGACGGCGAGGTCGACTGGCCCGGCGTCGAGCAGCACATCGACGACTGCATCACCGCCGGCGCCGACGGCATCGTGGTCACCGGCACGACCGGTGAGACGAGCACGCTGACCGACCCCGAGAAGCTCCGGCTGGTCGAGGTCGGCAAGTCCGTCGCCGCCGGGCGCGCGAAGATCATCACGGGTGGCGGGTCGAACGAGACCGCACACGCGATCCACCTGTACAAGCAGAGCGAGAAGGCCGGCGCCGACGGTGTGATGATCGTCACGCCGTACTACAACAAGCCGACGCAGTCCGGTGTGCTCACCCACTTCCGGATGATCGCCGACGCGACCGACCTGCCGGTGATCCTGTACGACATCCCCGGTCGCACGGGCATCCCGATCACGTACGAGACGATCGTGCGGGCCTCGCACCACCCGAACATCCTCGCGGTGAAGGACGCCAAGGGCGACTTCGCCGAGGTGTCCCGGGTGCTCAACAACACCGACCTCATGTACTTCTCGGGCGACGACACGAACGTGCTCCCGCACCTGTCGATCGGCGCGACGGGGCTCATCGGCGTCACGGCGAACATCACGTCGACGCCGTACCGCACGATCGTCGACGCCGTGAACCGGGGCGACCTGGCCACCGCGACCGCCGAGCACAAGCGCGTCGAACCCCTCGTCCGTGCCGTGATGACGCACGTGCCGGGTACCGTGGCGGCGAAGTACATCCTGCACGGGCTCGGCCGCACCGGCAGCCCGCGCGTCCGGCTGCCGCTCGTCGGCCCCGAGGACTCCGAGGCGTACGCCATCGAGACCTCGCTCGAAGCCGTCCGGGACATCCCGGGCGCCGACTTCTCCAACTTCCGCCCCGACCGCAACGCAGCGGCCGGCGGTGCTCTTCCGAAGGTGCCAGGCACCACCCGCTAGCGAACACGCGGCGCGCAGGACGCGCGTCGCCCGAATCCGTAGGACCGAATGCCCACACAGATCTCCGAACCGCAGCCGCTCGAAGCCGGCACCCTCCGCGTCATCCCCGTCGGGGGACTCGGCGAGATCGGTCGCAACATGACCGTGTACGAGTACGAGGGCAAGCTGCTCATCGTCGACGCCGGCGTGCTCTTCCCCGAGGAGCACCAGCCCGGGGTCGACCTGATCCTGCCGGACTTCGCGCCGATCCGGGACCGCCTCGACGACGTCCTCGGCGTCGTGCTCACGCACGGCCACGAGGACCACATCGGCGCCGTCCCGTACCTGCTGAAGCTCCGCGACGACATCCCGCTGATCGGCTCCACGCTGACCCTGGCCCTGGTCGAGGCGAAGCTCAAGGAACACCGGATCAAGCCGTACACGCTCGTCGTGGCCGAGGACCAGACCGAGCAGCTCGGCCCGTTCCACCTCGAGTTCGTGGCCGTCAACCACTCCATCCCGGACGCCCTCGCCGTCGCGATCACGACCCCCGCCGGTCGTGTCCTGCACACGGGCGACTTCAAGATGGACCAGCTCCCGCTGGACGACCGCATCACCGACCTCCGTGCCTTCGCACGCCTGGGGGAGCAGGGCGTCGACCTGTTCCTGCCGGACTCGACCAACGCCGACGTGCCGGGCTTCACCGCGCCCGAGCGCGACATCGGACCCGTGCTCGAGAACATCATCACGCGCGCCCGCAAGAAGGTCGTCGTGGCGAGCTTCTCGTCGCACGTGCACCGTGTGCAGCAGGTCCTCGACGCCGCCGCCGCCGCGAACCGCAAGGTCGCGTTCATGGGCCGCTCGATGATCCGCAACATGACGATCGCCGCCGACCTCGGCTACCTCCGGGTTCCCGAGAACGTGCTCATCGACACGAAGAAGGCGAAGAACGTCCCCGACGACCAGATCGTCTACATGTCGACCGGGTCGCAGGGCGAGCCGATGGCCGTGCTCGCGCGCATGGCCAACCTCGAGCACCAGATCGAGATCGGCGAGGGCGACACCGTCATCCTCGCCTCGTCGCTGATCCCGGGCAACGAGAACGCCGTGTACCGCGTCATCGACGGGCTCACCAAGCTCGGCGCGAAGGTCGTGCACAAGGGCAACGCCAAGGTGCACGTCTCCGGACACGCGTCGGCCGGCGAACTGCTCTACTGCTACAACATCCTCCGGCCGAAGAACGTGCTGCCCGTGCACGGCGAGCACCGCCACCTGTACGCCAGCGCGGACCTCGCGATCCAGACCGGTGTGCCGCCGCGGAACGTCATCCTCGGCCAGGACGGCATCGTCGTCGACCTGAAGGACGGCGAGGTCCGGGTCGCCGGCCAGCTCGACATCGGGTACGTCTACGTCGACGGGTCGACCGTGGGCGAGATCACCGACGCCGACCTCAAGGACCGCCGGGTCCTCGCGGAAGAGGGCTTCATCTCGATCTTCGCCGCGGTGGACTTCACCACCGGCCAGTGCGTGGTCGGCCCGGAGATCCAGTCGCGCGGCTTCGCCGAGGACGACTCGGTCTTCGACGACGTCCGTCCGCAGATCGCGAAGGCGCTCGCCGAGGCGGCCGCGAACGGCACGCGCGACGGGCACGCCTTCGGGCAGGTCGTCCGCCGGACCGTGGGTCGATGGGTGAACACGAAGCACCGTCGTCGGCCGATGATCGTGCCGGTGGTCATCGAGGCGTAGTGCTCGTCGCGACCACCGCGGACGTCGCGGTGGTCGCAGTGGCCGTGTCCAGGAGGCGCGGTGCACGTTCCTGACGGACGTGCACCGAGCCTCCTGGCACGTTCCGGCCTGTCGGCTGACCGGTTTCATCCCACAGGATGATCTTCTGTCGGTATGTCAGACAATAGTGTTCCGGGGTGACTGTCCTGCGTCGCTGGGTGTGGCCCGGCCTCAAGTTCCTCGTGTTCGCCGCCATCGCGGTGTCCCTCGTCCGCCTCGCGTTCTTCGCAGCCCAGCCCGAGGGCGAGGAGACCGTCCCGACCGGCGCGATCGAGGACCCGACCGTCACGGTCGCGACCGGCGACATCGTGAACGACGTCGAGGCGACCGGCACGATCCGGTCGGTGGCCGCCACGGCCGTCCGCTCCTCGGTCGAGGGCACGGTGAACAAGGTGTTCGCCGGCAACGGCGCGCACGTCGAGCAGGGCGCCCCGGTGATCGACGTCCGGGTCGAGACCCCGTCGACGGGGACGACCGACGACGGCGAACCGCTGCCCCCGACCGTGACCTTCTCGACCGTCGTCGCGCCGGCGTCCGGCACCGTGTCCGGACTCGACCTCGTCACGAAGCAGCCCGTGGCCATCGGTGACACCGTGGCACGCGTGGCACCGGAGGCCTACCGGGCGACCGCGACCCTCGATGCCGCCCAGCTCTACCGCCTCACCTCGCGTCCGTCCGAGGCGACCGTCACCGTCACCGACGGCCCGGCGCCGTTCACCTGCACCCACCTCACGCTGACGAGTGCTGCGGCGTCCTCCGCGGACGCCGGCGACGCCGGCGACGACGGCTCCGGTGACGCCTCGGCCGGGGGCACGGAACTCGCGTGCGACGTGCCGAGCGGGGTCACCGTGTTCCCCGGACTCGAGGTCACGGTCGCGGTCCCCGCGGGGAAGGCGGAGGGCGTCCTGACGCTCCCGACGACCGCGGTGCAGGGCACGGCGCAGAAGGGCGTCGTCACGGTCGTGGGCGAGGACGGCAAGCGTGCCGAGAAGACCGTCGCGCTCGGCCTCAACGACGGGGAGAGCGTCGAGGTCCGGTCGGGGCTGTCGGAGGGCGACACCGTCCTGCAGTTCGTCCCGGGCAAGGAGCAGGTCGAGGGCGACGAGTTCGCCGACGACGGCTCCGTGGTGGTCGGATGAGCGCGCGGGCAGCGTCCCTCGTCCGGGTGCGCGGGCTGCGCAAGTCGGTCGAGCTCCCGGACGGGTCCGAGCTCGAGATCCTGCGTGGCGTCGACCTCGACGTCGACGCGGGCAGCCGGGTCGCGATCGTCGGGCGCTCGGGGTCGGGCAAGTCCACCCTGCTCAACGTGCTCGGGTTGCTCGACACCCCGACCGACGGCGTCCACGAGTTCGGCGGTGTCGACGTCGGTCGTGCCGGGTCGCTCCGGCGGGACCGGATCCGCGGGGAGGACGTCGGGTTCGTGTTCCAGCAGTTCAACCTCCTGCAGGGGCGCACCGCGCTCGAGAACGTCGAGGTCCCCCTGCTCTACGCGACCGGACGCGCCTTCTGGGCCAGGCGTCGGCTCGCACTCGAGATGCTCGACCGGGTCGGACTCGCGGACCGCGCCGACACGCAGCCGCACCGCCTCTCGGGCGGTGAGCAGCAGCGCGTCGCGATCGCCCGTGCCCTCGTGCGTGCGCCGCGCCTGATCCTCGCGGACGAACCGACGGGCGCACTCGACGTCGACACGGGTCGTGTCGTGATGGAGCTCCTCGAGACCGTCGCCGGCGAGACCGGGGCGGCGCTCGTGACGATCACCCACGACGCCGCCGTCGCCGCACGAGCGGACGTCGTCCACCGCATCGACCACGGCCTGGTCGTCGACCCCACGGACGTGTCCGTCGCCGGGATCGCCGCCGAGGTCGTCGGGGTGACGCCGTGAACCGGGTCGTGACGACCGTCGTCGGCACGCTGGTCGAGTCCTGGCAGGAACTCCGGGTCCACCGTGGCCGGGTCGTGCTCAGCCTCGTCGGCGTCACCATCGCGGTGGCCTCGCTCGCCGTCGTCGTCGGGTTCGGGTCGCTCGCGGAGCGCGTGACCGCGGCGTTCAACGAGCAGTACGGCGGACGTCCCGCGACCTACAGCATCACCGGGACGCCCGGCTCCGGCGACGGCACCGGTGCGGCCGCGGCGGCCACGGCGGACGCGGTCGACCGGGAACTCCGCGCGGCCGCGGACCGGTACGACGTGCAGTACGCGACCTAGGCGTCGTACACGTCCCGTCGCATCCAGTTCCCGGACGGTGTCGCCGAGGTCCAGGGCATGACGGTCGACCCGCC
Organism: Curtobacterium sp. USHLN213; assembly: GCF_037144815.1. Lineage (NCBI taxonomy): Bacteria > Bacillati > Actinomycetota > Actinomycetes > Micrococcales > Microbacteriaceae > Curtobacterium > Curtobacterium sp. USHLN213. The sequence goes on from NZ_JBBCYQ010000008.1 coordinate 90,868, forward strand.
GTGGGCCGAGATCCACCGGCTGCGGATCGCCGCGGGGGACTGGTTCTCCGAGTCCGACCGGGACCGCCTGGCACCGGCGATCGTCGTCAACCAGGCGTTCCTCGACCGGCTCGGTGGCGCGGACGTGGTCACGCACCCGACCGTCCGGATGCCGAGCACCCCCGGCGTCACCGCGGTCGTCATCGGGCAGTACGTGTCGTCGGAGTACGACACCGACCCGATGTTCTACCAGCTGGCGAACTCCGTCGCGACGGCGAGCGTCACGCCCGGTGCGGACGACGGCAACCAGCGGACGTTCGAGGTCTGGATCCCCGAGCACGGTGCGAAGGCGCTCGCGAACCGCATCGCCAGCGACGCCGAGCGCGCGGTCGGCGGCGACGTGTCGGTGGACGCCGGCCGCATGGACGCCGCGGGCTCGGTGGACGGCGACCCGCTCGGCGCGATGCGCTACGTCATCGCGGGAGTCGCGGTGCTCGTCCTCGTGCTCGGTGGCCTCGGCCTGCTCAACGTGTCGCTCGTGAGCGTCCGCCAGCGCATCCGTGAGATCGGCATCCGTCGTGGCGTCGGCGCCTCGGCGGGGCGGATCTTCGTGGCGGTCCTGCTCGAGAACGTCCTCGGTACCGCGGTGGCCGGCGGCATCGGCGTGATGATCGGCGCCGCGGTCCTCGGGAACGACACCGTGCGCGGACTGATCACGAGCGGGGTCGAGGTCGGTGGGGCGCCGTTCCCGCTCGAGGCGGCGCTCATCGGCGTCGGGTCGGCGGTGTTCGTCGGCGCGCTCGCCGGCTTCCTGCCCGCGGTGCTCGCGGTCCGGGTGAAGGTCATCGACGCGATCCGGTACTGACACCGCGCCCGCCGTGGCATCCGTCGCGGATGCTGCGGCGGGCCGCGCTCGGTTTGTCCTGAGGGGGGATTAGGGTTCTGCCCATGGCCGGAGGCACCAAGTCGACCACGCGCTCGCGCGCGTCCTCGTCGTCCCGTGGAAGCGGGACGCGTGGCTCGTCGCGCACCCAGGCCACGACGAAGAAGCTGCCGCAGGCCGCACCGACCCCGGTCTTCCGCGAACAGAACCCCCTCGTGACGTTCTGGCTCGCGATGGCGCACGGCGTCGGCGCGGTCTTCCGCCTGCTCGGCACGGAGACGCTCGAGAAGGACCAGCGGCGCGACGGGTTCCCGTTCCTGCTCTTCGTGCTGGCGGTCGCCGGCGCGGTGGTCGAGTGGCTCAACCCGTCGAACGCCGTCTCGGTGGCGCTCGACGCGTACACGTTCGGCGGGCTCTTCGGCCGACTGGCCTTCGCGTTGCCCGTGATCATGGTCGTCTTCGCCGGGTGGCTCTTCCGGCACCCGGCGTCCGTGCACGACAACACCCGGATCGGGATCGGGCTCGGCCTGTTGCTCGTGTCCATCGCGGCGCTCTGCCACGTGTTCGGCGGGCAGCCGAGCGCCTCGGACGGCATGCCCGCACTGGCGACCGCCGGCGGTGTCATCGGCTGGGTCGTGATCGCCTGGCTCGTCGCGGTCGCCACCGAGTGGGTCGCGGTGCCGGTCGCGGTGCTGCTGCTCGTGCTCTCGCTCTTCATCATCACCAAGACGCCGCCGAACAAGATCGGTCGGCGCCTGCACGAGCTCTACGCGTACCTGTTCGGCGCGCCGGCCCCCGCGACGGAGACGGACGAGCCCGTCGCCGAGGCGCCCGCCGCACGGACCAAGCCGACGAAGAAGCGCGGCGCGAAGGGCGACACCGACTTCCAGCTGTTCGACGACCTCGGCTTCGAGGACGACAAGGCCGCCGAGTCCGACGCCGAGGGCGGGACCATCCCGTGGTGGCGCCGGAACAAGTCCGGTCGCGAAGAGGACCCCGCGTACGACAGCCCCGTGATCAGCGGTGCGACGTCAGCCGTGCCCCCGGCCGCCGCAGCCGCGCCGGCACCCGGCCCGAACGCGGGTGCCGCCGCCGGTCTGGTCGACCACACGCCGGCCGAGCCCGGTTCGGTTAACCTCAACGACTCGGTCGAGCAGGACCTGCAGATCGCCGAACAGGCCCTGCGTGACTTCGGGACCCCGGTGCCGGAACGCCCCGCGCCGGCCGAGGTCGTCCGCCCGGACGCCTCGGTGTCGCCGGTGGTCTCGCCGTCGCTCCCCGCCGAGGACCTCGCGGTCGACGCCGCCGACGACACGGACGGCCTGCCCCCGGTGGCCGGCCCCGATGAAGACCCGGCCGCGCCCTACCGGTTGCCGGCCGCCACTACGTTGAGCTCCGGCACGCCGTCGGTCGCACGCAGCCAGGCGAACGACGACATCGTCGCCGCCATCACGAGCGTCCTCACCGAGTTCAAGGTGGACGCGAAGGTCACCGGGTTCTCCCGTGGGCCGACGGTGACCCGGTACGAGATCGAGCTCGGCCCCGGCGTGAAGGTCGAGCGCGTCACCGCCCTGTCGAAGAACCTGTCGTACGCGGTCGCCTCGAACGAGGTCCGCATCCTGTCGCCGATCCCGGGCAAGAGCGCGATCGGCGTCGAGATCCCGAACACCGACCGCGAGACCGTCTCCCTCGGTGACGTCCTGCGCTCGAACGCCGCTCGCAAGTCCAAGCACCCGATGACGATCGGCGTCGGCAAGGACGTCGAGGGCGGCTTCGTCGTGGCCAACCTCGCGAAGATGCCGCACCTGCTCGTCGCCGGCTCCACCGGGTCCGGCAAGTCGGTGTTCATCAACTCGATGATCACGTCGCTGCTCATGCGGGCGAAGCCGTCCGAGGTCCGCATGGTCCTCGTCGACCCGAAGCGCGTCGAGCTCTCGATCTACGCCGGCGTCCCGCACCTCATCACGCCCATCATCACGAACCCGAAGAAGGCGGCCGAGGCGCTGCAGTGGGTCGTGAAGGAGATGGACATGCGGTACGACGACCTCGCGTCGTTCGGGTTCCGGCACGTCGACGACTTCAACAAGGCGATCGCGAACAACGAGATCGTCCTGCCGGCCGGCAGCGAGCGGAAGCTCAAGCCGTACCCGTACCTGCTCGTCGTCGTCGACGAGCTCGCCGACCTCATGCTCGTCGCGCCGCGTGACGTCGAGGAGTCGATCGTCCGCATCACCCAGCTCGCCCGTGCCGCCGGTATCCACCTGGTGCTCGCGACGCAGCGTCCGTCGGTCGACGTCATCACCGGGCTCATCAAGGCGAACGTGCCGTCGCGGATCGCCTTCGCGGTGACCAGCGTCACCGATTCCCGGGTCATCCTCGACCAGCCGGGCGCCGACAAGCTCATCGGGCAGGGCGACGCGCTCTTCCTGCCGATGGGGTCCTCGAAGTCGCTCCGCGTCCAGGGTGCCTGGGTGCAGGAGAGCGAGGTCGCCGAGGTCGTCCAGCACGTCACCCGCCAGGCCCGTCCGGAGTACCGCCAGGACGTCCAGGCCGTGGTGGAGCGCAAGGAGATCGACGCGGACATCGGCGACGACCTCGAGCTGCTCCTCGCGGCGGTCGAGCAGGTCGTGTCGACGCAGTTCGGGTCGACCTCGATGCTCCAGCGCAAGCTCCGTGTCGGGTTCGCCAAGGCCGGCCGTCTGATGGACCTCATGGAGTCCCGCGACATCGTCGGCCCGTCCGAGGGATCGAAGGCGCGCGACGTCCTCGTGACGACCGACCAGCTGCCGGCCGTGCTCGCGAAGCTCCGGGGCGAGGAGCCACCAGCGGGTGCTGCCCCGGCCGCCCCCGCAGCCGGTCCGGCTCCCGTGGCGCCGGCGCCGGCGTCGGCCCCGACCGACGACGGCGACCGCTACGGTGCCGACCCGGTGGCGGACATGACGCGCGGGTACGATGAAGCAGACGACGAGCCCGATGAGGACGCGTGGGGACTGACGGGCAGGGAGTGAGTGCGATGACCGCCTCGGACAGCACGGAGACCACGCACGGCGCACGCTTCCCGTGGCGCGGACGACTCCTGCGCAAGGGCCCCGGCCCGGCGTCGACGGGCAACGTCGCGAACATCATCACGGTCGTGCGCATCCTCATGGCGCCGCTGTTCTTCGTGCTGCTCCTGACGGACGCCGGCACCGACGGGCCGCTGCGCATCTGGGCGGCCGTCGTGTTCGTCGTCGCCATCGTCACGGACAGCGCCGACGGCATCATCGCCCGACGGCAGAACCTCGTCACGGACTTCGGGAAGCTCGTCGACCCGATCGCGGACAAGGTCCTCATCGGCGGTGCGCTCGTCGCGCTGTCGATCCTCGGCGAGCTCCCCTGGTACGTGACCGTGCTGATCATGGTGCGCGAGATCGGCATCACGGTCTTCCGGTTCGCGGTGCTCTCGGACCGGGTGATCCCGGCGAGCCGGGGCGGCAAGATCAAGACCGTGCTGCAGGCCGTCGCGTTGACCGCCGCGCTCTTCCCGTGGTGGAACCTCGTGGGGGACTGGGCGCACTGGGTGAACGGCATCCTGATGACCGCGGCCTTCCTGGCGACCATCCTGAGCGGCATCGACTACCTGTACCAGGCGTGGAAGCACAACCGGACCACCGCGTGACGGCGGTCGACGACGCCACCGGCACCGCGCCTCCAGGACCCGACACCGGACCCGAGGTCCGGACGGCCGCTCGCGACCTCGTCGCGCGCCTGACCGAACGGGGCGACACCGTCGCCGTGGCGGAGTCGCTCACCGGCGGACTCGTCGTCGCGACCCTCATCGGCGTGCCGGGTGCCAGCGCCGTGGTGCGCGGGGGAGTCGTGGCCTACGCGACGCCCGTGAAGCACACCGTGCTCGGCGTCTCGTCGGCGCTGCTCGCGTCCAACGGTGCCGTCGACCCCGAGGTGGCTCGGCAGATGGCCTCGGGCGTGCGAGCAGCACTCGCGGTCGACGGCGCACCCGCGACCTGGGGCATCAGCACGACCGGTGTCGCCGGACCCGACCCGCAGGACGGCCAGCCGGTGGGGACGGTCTTCGTCGGCATCGCGGACGCCGACGGTGCCCAGGCGTACGAGTTGCACCTCGACGGCGATCGCGATGCAATCCGCTGGGCGACCGTCTCCGAACTCCTGGCACAGATGTCGTCCACGATCCGGGCCCGGGAATAGGTCCCGTTTCCACTGGGTTACATCTCACGCAATCTCCAGCAGTAGAGCAGCCGGCGTGGTTAGCATGCTGCAACCGGCAACGCTACTGTTGCTGAACCCGAACTCGGCCATCAGGACCGAGCGGGCGCGGAGACGACAGAGAGGAGGAGTTCTCATGGTTCTCGTTCGTCAGGAAATCGGCGACGTTCTGCGGGACTTCCGCTTGCAGAAGGGCCGGACCCTCCGTCAGGTCGCGTCCAAGGCCAGCGTGGCTCTCGGGTACCTCAGCGAGGTCGAGCGTGGGCAGAAGGAAGCCAGCTCGGAGATCCTCGCGTCCGTCGCGGACGCGCTGGACACCCCCATCTCGACCATCATGCGTGAGGTCGGCGACCGTCTCGCGGTGGTCGAGGGGCTCACCCCGGTGCCCGACACACTCCCGGACGACCTCGTCGCCGAGTTCGACAACGACCTCGCGGTGCGCTGACGCCACCGCTTCCCGAACGCCCCCGCTGGTCCGCCAGCGGGGGCGTTCGGCGTTCCAGGGCCGTGCTCTGGCCGCGGGGCGGCGCGGTTACGCTGGGATGATGCGTGTGAGTGAGTTCTGGCGGGCCGTCGACCAGGTGTTCGGCGATGCCTACGGTGCCGTCGTCAGTCGTGACGTGGTGCTCGAGGAACTCGGCGGACGCTCGGCGGCCGAGGCGCTCGACGCGGGCATCGATGCGCGCCGCGTGTGGGAGGCGCTGTGCGAGTCGCAGGACGTCCCGCTCGAGAAGCGGCACGGCAAGGGGCTGGCGGAACCGCGGGACTGACGCGCGGTCTCCGTCCGAAACTCTGTTCGGCGTGTTGCTCGAACGGATATTCGATCGGTGGTAGCTTCCTCCACAGCGGCGCTGTCCGGAGAGTTCGTCCACAGATCGCGCGGTCGTCGGCAGTGATGTCGGTGGCCCGCCCTAGGTTCGAGTCAACGGGAACAGCCCGAAGCCTTGTCGCTGAAGCACCGGCCCTGCACCACCGGCCGGGTGGACGCGACAGCCTACAGGCGGCCGACACCGAGCACGAAGGAAGCACACCATGCCCTCACCCCAGGACCGCGAGAAGGCCCTCGAGACCGCTCTCGCCCAGATCGACCGTCAGTTCGGCAAGGGCACGGTCATGCGCCTCGGCTCGGACGAGCGCGCCCCCGTCGCCACCATCCCGACCGGTTCGGTCGCCCTCGACGTCGCGCTCGGCATCGGCGGGCTCCCGCGTGGCCGCATCATCGAGATCTACGGCCCGGAGTCGTCGGGTAAGACGACCCTGACGCTGCACGCCATCGCCAACGCCCAGCGCGCCGGCGGCATCGCGGCCTTCATCGACGCGGAACACGCGCTCGACCCCGAGTACGCGAAGAAGCTCGGCGTCGACATCGACGCGCTGCTCGTCTCCCAGCCGGACACCGGTGAGCAGGCGCTCGAGATCGCCGACATGCTCGTCCGTTCCGGCTCCATCGACCTCGTCGTCATCGACTCCGTCGCGGCGCTCGTGCCCCGCGCCGAGATCGAGGGCGAGATGGGTGACTCGCACGTCGGTCTGCAGGCCCGCCTCATGTCGCAGGCACTCCGCAAGCTCGCCGGTGGCCTGAACCAGACGCAGACCACGATGATCTTCATCAACCAGCTGCGCGAGAAGATCGGTGTGTTCTTCGGCAGCCCCGAGACCACCGCCGGCGGTAAGGCGCTCAAGTTCTACGCGTCGGTCCGCCTCGACATCCGTCGCATCGAGACGCTCAAGAGCGGTACCGACGCGGTCGGCAACCGCACCCGCGTCAAGGTCGTCAAGAACAAGATGGCCCCGCCCTTCAAGCAGGCCGAGTTCGACATCCTGTACGGCACGGGCATCTCGCGCGAGGGCTCGTTGCTCGACTTCGGCGTCGACCACGGCATCGTCAAGAAGTCCGGTGCCTGGTACACGTACGACGGCGACCAGCTCGGGCAGGGCAAGGAGAACTCGCGGTCGTTCCTGATCCAGAACCCCGAGATCGCTGCTGAGATCGAGGGCAAGATCCTCGCCAAGCTCGGTGTCGGCGGTGCGTCGGCCGAGGCGGTCGAGGCTCCCGTCGAGTCGATCGCGCCGAAGATCGCGGAGCGCAAGGGCGCGTGACGACCGACCACGACGGCGACGAGGACCTCGCACCGGTCACCGACCTGTTCGGTGCGCGCGGTGCGCGGTCCCGTCGCCGATCCGCGGCTGGGCCGGAGACGGCGGACGACACGGATGCCGTGGCTGATGGCGGCGGAGCCGATGCCGACGCACCGGTCCCGCTGCCGATCCAGGGCGCTCGGGCACAGGCGGAGTGGCTCTCGCCCGTCGTCGGGGACGGCAGCGGCCGCAGTGCCCGTGCCGAGCAGGACGGCTACGACGACGACCGGACGGCGGACGCCACGACGGCGTCCGTGTTCGCGATCGACGGCGGTGCCGAACTCGACCCCGCAGACGCCCCACGGCCGATCGACGAACAGCGTGCCGACGCCGAGCGGCTCAGCATGCGCGCGCTCGGTCGCAAGGGCGTCAGCGAGTCCGAGCTGCGCACGATGCTGACCAAGAACGAACTCGACCCGGACGTCGTCGAGTACGAGATCGAGCGGCTCACCCGCGTCGGACTCGTGGACGACGTGGCGCTCGCGACCGACCTCGTCGACCGCCTCCACGACCGCAAGGGTCTGGGGCGCCAGGGCGTCGTCGCCGAACTGCGGCGCCGCGGCATCGACCAGGTCGCGATCGACGCGGCGCTCGAGGCAGCCGCCGACGACGAGGACGACGAGTTCGTCCGGGCGATCGACCTCGCGCAGAAGCGTGCCGGGCAGCTCCGCGGGCTCGACCGAGCGACGGCGGAGCGACGGCTCTCGGGCTTCCTGATGCGCAAGGGCTACAACGGCGGCATCGTGCGGATCGCGGTCGAGCGTGCGCTCGACGGCGGTGGGCGTCCGCCGGCGGGACCTCGCGGCTCCGTCCGCTTCGAGTAGCGTCGCGACGGTTTTACACTGGGACGACCATGGCCACCGTCGCAGCGCGCCCCCGCACCTACCAAGTCCGCACCTACGGGTGCCAGATGAACGTGCACGACTCCGAGCGACTGAGCGGGTCGCTCCAGGCCGCCGGGTACGTCGCCGCCGACGGCGAGCAGGCGGACGTGGTCGTCATCAACACGTGCGCCGTGCGCGAGAACGCCGACAACCGTCTGTACGGCAACCTCGGGCAGCTCGCGGGCATCAAGCGCGAGCACGCCGGCATGCAGATCGCGGTCGGCGGGTGCCTGGCGCAGAAGGACAAGAACGTCATCCTCGAGAAGGCGCCGTGGGTGGACGTCGTCTTCGGGACGCACAACATGGGGTCACTGCCGACGCTGCTCGAGCGTGCCCGCCACAACGACGAAGCGCAGATCGAGATCCTCGAGTCGCTGGACGTCTTCCCGTCGACCCTCCCGACCAAGCGCGACTCGACGCACAGTGGCTGGGTGTCGATCTCGGTCGGCTGCAACAACACCTGCACGTTCTGCATCGTGCCGTCGCTGCGCGGCAAGGAGAAGGACCGCCGCCCGGGTGACGTGCTCGCCGAGATCCAGGCACTCGTCGACGACGGCGCGATCGAGGTCACCCTGCTCGGGCAGAACGTCAACTCGTACGGCGTCGAGTTCGGGGACCGCCAGGCGTTCGGCAAGCTGCTCCGTGCCGCCGGTCAGATCGAGGGCCTCGAGCGGGTCCGGTTCACCAGCCCGCACCCCGCCGCCTTCACGGACGACGTCATCGACGCGATGGCCGAGACGCCGAACGTGATGCCCCAGCTGCACATGCCGCTCCAGTCCGGGTCGGACCGCGTCCTCAAGGCGATGCGCCGCAGCTACCGGAGCGAACAGTTCCTCGGCATCCTCGACCGCGTCCGGGCGAAGATCCCGCACGCGGCGATCTCGACGGACATCATCGTCGGCTTCCCCGGCGAGACCGACGCGGACTTCGAGGACACCCTGCGCGTCGTGGAGCAGTCGCGGTTCGCCTCGGCGTTCACGTTCCAGTACTCGATCCGGCCGGGGACGCCCGCGGCGACGATGGACGAGCAGCTGCCGAAGCACGTCGTGCAGGAGCGCTACGAGCGCCTCGTCGCCCTGCAGGAGCACATCACGGCAGAAGAGAACGCGAAGCAGGTCGGGCGCACGGTCCAGGTCCTCGTCGCCACCGGCGAGGGCAAGAAGGACGACGCCACGCACCGGCTGTCGGGCCGCGCCGAGGACTCCCGACTCGTGCACTTCTCGGTGCCGGGCGGATCGGACGTGCCGCGCCCCGGGGACGTCGTCACCGTCGAGGTCACCCGCTCGGCCCCGCACTTCCTGATCGCCGACGGGGACGCACCGTTGCGGATCCGCCGGACCCGCGCGGGCGACGCGTGGGACCGTGCCCAGTCGGAGAGCTGTGGCGTCCCGACGCCGGCACCCGTCGGGGCCGCCGACGGCCCGCGGCCGGTGTCGCTCGGTCTGCCCAGCATCCGTGTCGGCCGCTGACGAGGAGCGCGCCGGCGCCGGCGACCTGATCGCGGTCGTCGGGGCGACCGGCACCGGCAAGTCCGACCTCGGGATCGCGATCGCCGAACGCCTCCGCGCCGTAGGCCGCCCCGCCGAGATCGTCAACGCCGACGCCATGCAGCTCTACCGCGGCATGGACATCGGCACCGCGAAGCTCAGCGTCGAGGAGCGCCGGGGCATCCCGCACCACCAGCTCGACGTGCTCGACGTCACGGACGAGGCCAGTGTCGCCGCCTACCAGCGTGATGCGCGGGCGGAGGTCGAGGCCATCCACGGCCGCGGGAACGTCGTCCTGCTCGTCGGCGGCAGCGGGCTGTACGTCTCGGCCGTGCTCTTCGACCTCGCGTTCCCCGGGACCGACCCCGAGCTCCGCGCCCACCTCGAGCGCGAGCACGAGGAACTCGGGCCGGGCATCCTGCTGGAACGACTCCGCGGTCTGGACCCGGCGGCCGCGGCGACCATCGACGCACGCAACCCGCGGAGGTTGATCCGTGCACTCGAGATCGCGAGCCGATCCGAGGTGGTCACGCCGAGCCTCCCGTCCGCGCCCCGCGCCTGGCGACCCGCTCGGATCCTGCACCTGCACCGCGAACGAGCGCAGCTCGTCGCCGCGCTGCACGAGCGCGCGGCGCGCATGTTCGACGCCGGTCTCGTGGACGAGGTCCGGGGGCTGCGCGAGCAGGGCCTCGAGTCGGGGCGGACCGCGCGGGCGGCGATCGGGTACTCGCAGGCGCTCGAGGTGCTCCGCGGGGACGCGACCGTCGAAGAGGCGGTCGAGGCGACGGGCATCGCGACGCGCAAGTACGCCCGCCGGCAGGTGTCGTGGTTCCGGCGGTACGCCGACGCGGAGCTCCTCGACGTCACCGGCGCGGACCGGGCTGCGCTGACAGCGGCTGCCCGTAGGATCGTCCCGTGACCGAGCTGCACTTCACCAAGGGCCAGGGGACCGGCAACGACTTCGTCCTGTTCGCCGACCCCGACGCGTCGGTCGACCTGACCCCCGAGCGGATCCGTGCCATCGCCGACCGCCGGTTCGGTGTCGGCGGCGACGGCGTCATCCGGGCAGTCCGGTCCGATGCGCTGCCGGAAGGGCAGGCGCTCGTCGCCGAGGACCCCGCGGCGACCTGGTTCATGGACTACCACAACGCCGACGGCACGGTCGCCGAGATGTGCGGGAACGGCATCCGCGTGTTCGCGCGCTACCTCACGGAGTCCGGGCTCGTCGACCTGACCCCCGGCGAGACCCTGACGGTCGGCAGCCGCAAGGGACTCGTCGACATCCAGCGGACGACCAACGGCTTCTCCGCCGACCTCGGACGCTGGGGGCTCGGCATCGAGGGCGGTGGCGCGGACGACGTGCTCGTGCGGGCGAAGAACCTCGACGGTGCACGCCCCGGGCTCGGCATCGACGTCGGCAACCCCCACGTGGTGGTCGCCGTCGCGACCGAGGACGAACTCGCCGAGGTCGACCTCACGTACGTGCCGGTGCTCGATCCGGTGCCCGCGGCCGGCGCGAACGTCGAGTTCGTGCTGCCGGGCGACCCGCTCGTGCAGGACGGCGTCGGTCAGATCACGATGCGCGTCCACGAGCGCGGCAGCGGCGAGACCCTGTCGTGCGGCACCGGGGCCGTCGCCGCGGCCCTCGCGACGCGGTACTGGGCGGGCAACGGGGCGCCGGACACGTGGCGCGTGCGCGTGCCGGGTGGGGTCGTCACGGTGCGCATCTTCGCGGCGGAGGACGGCGAGCACGTCGCGTTGTCCGGGCCGGCGGAACTCGTGTTCTCGGGTGACCTGACGGTCTGACCCGGGCGGGCTTCCGGCCAGGAGGCGCGGTTCGGCGCGCCGACGCTCGTCACGTGGGTCGCGCCTCCTGACCACTGCCGTGGTGCGGACGGGCGGGTCGGTCGCGCTGGCCGGCTGCGGCGCGCTGGCCGCGCTGCGCGGTCGAGGCCCGCTGGCCGCGCTGGCCGGTCGCGTGACGTGTCGAACCACGTTCCCGACATCGAACCGCTCGCCCGCGCTGGTTCGATGTCGGAATCGTGGTTCCACTCGGACCGCGCGGCACGCGCCCGGCGGCGCCTACTCGGCCGCGCGGTGCACCCGCAGCACCCGGAACCCCTTGTCCGTCGACGCCCGCGACACGTGGAACCCAGCGTCGAGCGACTCCCGCAACCACCGCTGCAGCGAATCGCCCCCGAGGTCCTTCGACACGACCAACCACGCGTCCCCACCGACCTCGAGCCGGGGCAGCCACGTCAGCAGTATCTGGTGCAGCTCGTCCTTGCCCACCCGGATCGGCGGGTTCGACCAGATCGTCCGGAACCGCAGGTCGGCCGGTACCTCGTCCGGCAGTGCGACGGTGACGTTGTCTGCCCCCGCAGCAGCAGCGTTCGCACGGGCGAGACCGAGCACCCGCTCGTTCACGTCGACGCCCCACACCTGGGCGGCGGGGGAGTCGAGGGCCATGGTGATGGCGATCGGACCCCAGCCGCAGCCGACGTCGAGCAGTGCCCCCTCGTGCGCGGGCGGCGGCACCGAGCCGAGCAGCACTCGCGTGCCACGGTCGAGCCCGTCCGGGCTGAAGACCCCCGCGGCGGTGGTCAGCGTGAGCGGGCGACCGGCGAGGGTGACGTGGATCTGGCGTTCGCGGGTGTCCGACGACGGGTTCGCGGAGAAGTAGTGGTCGTTCGCCATGGATGAACCGTACCGGCAACCCCGTGTGTCCCGAGGCCCCGAGCGGTACCCTGTGGAGAAGATGACGGACACCACGAACCGAGACGCAGAGACCACCGACGACAGCGCTGCTGGTGTCGTCGAGCGGGTCCTGCGCAACGCCGACTCCCGCGCGAGCTCCTCGATCTTCGCCCCCGCGCAGGCGATCCAGACCCGATCGGTCGACGACCACGCCTGGACGGGCGACGGCGACCAGTACGACCGCGAAGACCGGGCTGCCCTCCGCCGTGTCGGCGGCCTCTCCACCGAACTCGAGGACGTCACCGAGGTCGAGTACCGGCAGCTCCGGCTCGAGCAGGTCGTCCTGATCGGCGTGTACCCGCACGGCGACGCCTCGGACGCCGAGAACTCCCTGCGTGAGCTCGCCGCCCTCGCCGAGACCGCGGGTGCCGTGGTGCTCGACGGGCTCCTGCAGCGCCGGCCGAACCCCGACCCCTCCACGTACCTCGGCAAGGGCAAGGCCGAAGAGCTCGCGATGGTCGTCAAGGCCACCGGCGCCGACACGGTCATCGCCGACACCGAACTCGCCCCGTCCCAGCGCCGCGCGCTCGAGGACGTGGTGAAGGTCAAGGTGATCGACCGGACGGCCGTGATCCTCGACATCTTCAGCCAGCACGCCAAGAGCCGCGAGGGCAAGGCGCAGGTCGAGCTCGCCCAGCTCGAGTACCTCCTGCCGCGACTCCGCGGGTGGGGTGAGTCGATGTCCCGCCAGGCCGGTGGCCAGGTGTCCGGCGGTGCGGGCATGGGTTCGCGTGGTCCCGGTGAGACGAAGATCGAGCTCGACCGTCGTCGCATCCACACCCGGATGTCCAAGCTCCGTCGCCAGATCGCCGGGTTCCGCCCCGCGCGCGAGGCGAAGCGGGCCGACCGACACCGCAACGACGTCCCGAGCGTCGCGATCGCCGGCTACACCAACGCGGGCAAGTCCTCGCTGCTGAACCGGCTGACGAGCGCCGGCGTGCTCGTCCAGAACCAGCTCTTCGCGACGCTGGACGCCACGGTCCGCCGGACCGAGAGCGCGAAGGGCCGCGAGTTCACCTTCGTCGACACCGTCGGCTTCGTGCGCAACCTGCCGCACCAGCTCGTCGAGGCATTCCGCTCCACCCTCGAAGAGGTCGGCGAGGCCGACGTCATCGTGCACGTGGTCGACGGCTCGCACCCCGACCCGGCCGCCCAGCTGGCGACCGTGCGCGAGGTCATCGGCGACGTCGGCGCCCGCGAGATCCCCGAGATCGTCGCCTTCAACAAGGCCGACCTCATCGACGAGTCGCAGCGGCTCGTGCTCGTCGGCCTCGTGCCGGACGCGGTGTTCGTCTCGGCGCGCACGGGCGAGGGCATCCAGGACCTCCTCGACGTGATCGAGGCCCGTCTCCCCGAACCCGACGTCGAGCTCACCGTGGTGGTCCCGTACGACCGCGGTGACCTGGTGTCGTCGCTGCACGACGCGGGTGCGGTCGAGACCGTCGACTACGTCGAGGACGGCACGCGCCTGCGGGTGCGCGTGTTCCAGCGGCAGGTCGCGGAGCTCGACCCGTTCGTGGTCGCGCCCGTCGCGTCCTGAGGCGCGCCCTGCGCTGACGCGCGGCGTGCGGTCGTGCGGCGTGCTGTCGCGCGCGGTGCGGTCGCTCGGCGTGCGGTCCAGGAGGCGCGGCGCACGCCCGCCCCGCACCCACCGCGGCTGCGCGGTTCCGTTCGGCGCCGCACAACGAAAGCCGGTTCGAACCACGTCATCGTGTGGTTCGAACCGGCTTTGGTTGCGCTCAGCGCAGAGGCACGCGGCGCCTGCGCCGTCAGATCGAGCGGAGGACCGCCACGACCTTGCCGAGCACGGTGGCGGCGTCGCCGAGGATCGGCTCGAACGCGGTGTTGCGGGGGAGCAGCCACGTGTGGCCGTCCCGCTGGCGGAAGACCTTCACGGTCGCTTCCTCGTCGAGCATGGCGGCGACGATGTCACCGTTCTCGGCCGTCTGCTGCGACCGGACGACCACCCAGTCGCCGTCGCAGATCGCGGCGTCGATCATCGACTCGCCCACGACCTTGAGCATGAAGAGGTCACCCGTGCCGACGAGCTGCCGGGGGAGCGGCACGATCTCGTCGACGTGCTGCTCGGCCGTGATCGGCACACCGGCGGCGATCCGACCGACGAGCGGGACGAGCGTCGTCGCGTCGACGTCCGGGCCCTCGACGTCGGGGGTCGGCTCGTCGACGAGGACCTCGAGCGCGCGGGGGCGGTTCGGGTCGCGGCGGATCCACCCGCCGAGCTCGAGCTGGCCGAGCTGGTGCGAGACGCTCGACAGCGAGGACAAGCCCGCGGCGTCACCGATCTCGCGCATGCTCGGCGGGTAGCCCCGGCTGGCGATCGACGCACGGATCGCGTCGAGGATCGCCTGCTGCTTCGCGGTCAGCGGCTTCTGGCCCCGCAGTTCGTCCGCCACGTCGTCTCGCCCTTCGTCGGTGCCGGGGCCGTGCCCGCGGGAATGTCGGTGGTGCCCGCTTGACTTGTCCCAGTCGATCGAAACAGTATCCGACCGGTCATCGCCGGACAAACACCTGTTCGAGCGTGTCGGCAGAAAACCCCCCAGAAATCTCCGCGCAGGACTTGTGCGGCTCGTCATTCGAAACTATGTTCGGTACAGGACTTCGGTTCACCCGAACGGGAAGGCAAGAACGACATGAGCACCATCGCCATCGCTGACATCCAGCGCACCGCGCCCGCCGTGCGTACGCGCCTGCGCCTCACGCGTCGCGGCCGGGTCGTCCTGACGACGCTCGCCGCGATCCCGCTGCTGATCGGTGTGGCACTCGCCATGCTGAACGGCGGACAGGCATCGGCCGGCAACACCGAGTCGCACGCCCACTTCGAGACCGTGACCATCCAGCCAGGCGAGACGCTCTGGCAGCTGGCGGAAGAGACCGCCCCGAACGCCGACCCGCGCGACTTCGTGCAGGACGTCGTTAGCCTGAACGCGCTCGACGGCTCCGGGCTGCAGGCCGGGCAGGAGATCTCGATCCCGGCGCAGTACACCGCCGCGCACTAGCACCGTCCGGACGGCCGGTAACCAGACCGTTCGGGCGGCCTACGATGGATCGGTGGCATTCACGCTCGAAGACCTCCCGATCCGAGACGACCTGCGCGGGCAGAGCCCGTACGGCGCCCCGCAGAAGCACGTGCGCGTGCAGCTCAACGTCAACGAGAACACGCATCCGGTGCCGGCCGACGTCGCCGAGGACATCGTGTCGTCGATCCGCCAGGCGCTGACGACCGTGAACCGCTACCCCGACCGTGAGTTCACCGAGCTGCGGCAGTCCCTCGCGGACTACCTCCAGCGCGACCTCGCGCCGGGGCAGGCGCTCGGTCCGGAGCAGATCTGGGCGGCCAACGGCTCGAACGAGGTGCTCCAGCAGCTGCTCCAGGCCTTCGGTGGGCCGGGCCGCACCGTGCTCGGGTTCCCTCCGACCTACTCGATGCACTCGATCCTCGCGTCGGGCACCGGCACGACCTGGATCCCGGCGCAGCGCGACGACGAGTTCCGCATCGCGCCCGAGACGGTGGTGGCCGCCATCCGTGAGCACCAGCCGGACATCGTGTTCCTCTGCGGGCCGAACAACCCCACGGGTACGCCGCTCCCGATCGAGACGATCGAGGCCGCCTACGCCGCGACCGACGGCATCGTGATGGTCGACGAGGCCTACGCCGAGTTCATGCCTGCCGACGCCCCGAGCGCACTCACCCTGTTGCCCGGGCGGGAGCGTCTCATCGTGTCCCGCACGATGAGCAAGGCGTTCGCGTTCGCCGGTGCCCGCGTGGGCTACATGGCCGCCCACCCGGCCGTCATCGACGCGATCCGACTCGTCCGGCTGCCGTACCACCTCTCCGCGCTGACCCAGGCGGCAGCGGTGGCGGCGCTCCGGCACGCCCCCGCGATGCTCGCGATGGTCGACGACATCACGCAGCAGCGCGATCGCATGGTGAACGAACTCCGGGCGATGGGCTACCGCACGTACGAGACGTGGTCGAACTTCGTCCTGTTCGGCGGCGTCGCCGACCCGCACGCCGCGTTCGAAGCGCTGCTCGAGCAGGACGTGATCGTGCGCGACCTCGGCATCCCGAACCACCTGCGGGTGAGCGCCGGCACGGAAGAGGAGACCACCGTGTTCCTCGACGCCATGCGCCGCGTCGCCGCTGATCAGCCGCCGGTTAGGGTTGCAGCATGACCGCGCGCACCGCCACGATCAGCCGGAGCACGAGCGAGTCGAGCATCGAACTCGACCTCGACCTCGACGGCACCGGCACGTCCGACATCTCGACGAGCGTGCCGTTCTTCGACCACATGCTGACGGCGTTCAGCAAGCACTCGCTCATCGACCTCCGCGTGCGGTCGACCGGCGACACCCACATCGACGTCCACCACACCGTCGAGGACACCGGCATCGTCCTCGGCCAGGCGCTCAAGCAGGCCCTCGGCGACCGTGCCGGCATCGGTCGGTACGGGGACGCCCTCGTGCCGCTCGACGAAGCGCTCGCCCAGGCCGTGGTCGACGTCTCCGGCCGGCCGTTCCTCGTGCATTCCGGCGAGCCCGCGGGCTTCGAGTTCCACCGGATCGGCGGCCACTTCACCGGCTCGATGGTCCGCCACGTGTTCGAGGCGATCACCTTCAACGCCGGCATCACGGTGCACGTCCGCGTGCTCGAGGGCCGCGACCCGCACCACATCGCCGAAGCCGAGTTCAAGGCGTTCGCCCGGGCGATGCGCACGGCGGTCGAACTCGACCCTCGCGTGGACGGCATCCCGTCCACCAAGGGCACGCTGTGACCGCCGGGGCGAAGCCGAACGTCGTCGTCCTCGACTACGGGTCGGGCAACGTCCACTCCGCCGCCAAGGCCCTCGAACGCGCCGGCGCCGACGTCACCCTGACGTCGGACAAGCAGGCGGCGCTCCGGGCCGACGGGCTGCTGGTCCCCGGCGTCGGGGCGTTCGGAGCCGTCGTCGAGCAGCTCGAGGGCGTCCGGGGCGGCGAGATCGTCGACCACCGTCTCGCCGGCGGCCGTCCGGTCCTCGGGATCTGCGTCGGCATGCAGGTGCTCTTCTCGCGCGGCATCGAGCGCGGTGCCGACGTCGAGGGCCTCGGTCAGTGGCCGGGCACGGTCGAGCAGATCCAGGCCGACGTCCTGCCCCACATGGGGTGGAACACGGTCGACGCTCCTGCGGACTCGGTGTTGTTCGAGGGTCTCCACGACGAGCGCTTCTACTTCGTGCACTCGTACGGCGTGACCGACTTCCCGCTCGAGGCGTACGGGCCGTTCCGCGCACCGCGCCTGACCTGGGCCGAGCACGGGCAGCGGTTCGTCGCCGCGGTCGAGAACGGTCCGCTCACCGCCACCCAGTTCCACCCCGAGAAGTCCGGCGAGCCGGGCATCCGACTGCTCCGCAACTGGGTGCAGTCGCTCTGAGACCCGCGGCGACACGTCGCGAACGACGACGCGCCCGACGACCCCCGCAACGAAGACAGGACCATGACCGAGCTCTCCACCACCCCGCCCCTCGTCCTGCTGCCCGCCGTGGACGTCGTCGACGGCCAGGCGGTGCGCCTCACCCAGGGCGAGGCCGGCAGCGAGACCTCCTACGGCGACCCGGTGTCGGCAGCCCGGACGTGGCGTGACCAGGGTGCCGAGTGGATCCACCTCGTCGACCTCGACGCGGCGTTCGGCCGCGGCGACAACCGGAAGGTCATCGCGCACGCCATCCGCGAGGTCGAGGGCGTCGCCGTCGAGCTCTCGGGCGGCATCCGCGACGACGCCTCGCTCGAGGCGGCCCTCGCGACCGGTGCCGCACGCGTGAACCTCGGCACCGCCGCGCTCGAGGACCCGGAGTGGGCGGCCCGCGTGATCCGGACGTACGGCGAGCAGATCGCCGTCGGGCTCGACGTGCGCGGCACGACGCTCGCGAGTCGGGGTTGGACGGAGGACGCCGGCGACCTGTGGGAGGTCCTCGACCGCCTCGAGGAAGCCGGCTGCGCCCGCTACGTCGTGACCGACGTGACGAAGGACGGCACGCTGCAGGGGCCGAACGTCGACCTCCTCCGCGAGGTCTGCGACCGCACCGACCAGCCCGTCGTGGCCTCCGGCGGGATCTCGACGCTCGACGACCTCCGTGCACTGCGTGCGCTCGTGCCGCACGGACTCGAGGGCGCGATCATCGGCAAGGCGCTCTACTCGGGGGCGTTCACGCTCCCGGCCGCGCTCGACATCGCCTCGGAGTAGGCGCGTGGCGGGCATCTCGAACGGTCGCGGCACCGGACCCGACGGGCCCGCGGGCGACGGGCACCCGGACGACGCGCACACCCCCGGTGGGGCGGCGGACTCCGCGGGCTTCGCCTGGGCCGGGCGCACGTTCGACCAGCACGACACGACGTTCGACGACGACGACGGTCTGGCCGACCCGGCCGTCGTCGCCGCGATCACGGCGCTGCCGGACGGGGGGTCGCAGCGGGTGGTCGTCGACGCGCTCCGCACCGCCCGGCTGCTCATCCCGCTCATCGCCGAGGCCGGAGACATCGGGCACACTGAGACCGGCAAGCTCGTCGACAAGACGCAGGAGCTCTCCATCGTGACGGTCGCCGGCCCGGACGGTCGCAGCGTCATGCCGGCCTTCACCTCGGTCGAGGCGATGCGATCCTGGGACGCGGACGCCCGACCGGTGCCGGCGGACTCGCGGCGGGTGGCCATGGCTGCGGCGAGCGAGGAGACCCAGCTCGTGGTCCTCGACCCGACGGCGCCGACCGAGTTCGTGCTCCGTCGCCCCGCGGTGTGGGCGATCGGGCAGGACCTGCCGTGGACGCCCTGCTTCGAGGACCCGGAAGTGGCGCGGGCCTTCGCCGACTCCGTCGTGGGGGAGCCTGCGGTGGCGCGGGTCGAGCTGGCCCCGGGGGACCCGCTCGGACGGTTCGCCGGTGCGGAACTGACGGTGGGGCTGGCGCTCCACCCCGGACTCGACCAGACGCAGGTGCAGGAGCTCGTGGGGCGCCTCCAGCAGCGCTGGACGGCGGACGCCGTCATCGCGGAACGCGTGGACAGCATGCGGGTGGCGCTGCGCCCAGCGTGAGTCGCGCCTCCTGGCCCCGACCTGCGGCGGTGCGGCCCGGCCCGGCGGTGCGGCCCGGCCCGGCGGTGCGGCCCGGCCCGGCGGCCGGTCGCCGGTACGATGACGGGGTGAGCACGAACCCGACGACCACCCCCGGAACCGGCGAGACCACCTACGGTCCGACCGGACGGCCCGTCCGGCAGTTCGCGGTGCCCGAGGAGCTCGACGGCCACGGTCCCGCTCGCATCATCGCGCTGTGCAACCAGAAGGGCGGCGTCGGCAAGACCACGACGTCGATCAACCTCGGCGCGGCGCTGGCGGAGTACGGGCGCAAGGTCCTCGCGGTGGACTTCGACCCGCAGGGCGCGCTGTCGGCCGGCCTCGGCGTGCGGACCCACGACATCCCCACCGTCTATGACCTGCTGATGGGGTCGATCAAGGACCCGAACCAGGTCATCCAGCCGACGAACACGCCCTACCTCGACGTGATCCCGGCGAACATCGACCTCTCCGCGGCCGAGGTGCACCTCGTGAACGAGGTCGCGCGCGAGCAGATCCTCGCGAGCGTGCTCCGGAAGGTCGCGAACGACTACGACGTGATCCTCGTCGACTGCCAGCCGTCGCTCGGGCTGCTGACCGTGAACGCCCTGACGGCGGCGCACGGCGTCCTCATCCCGCTCGAGTGCGAGTTCTTCGCCCTGCGTGGTGTGGCGCTGCTCATCGAGACGATCGACAAGGTGCGCGACCGCCTCAACCCGGCGCTGCAGCTCGACGGGATCCTCGCGACGATGTACGACTCGCGCACGCTGCACTCGCGCGAGGTCATGGAGCGCGTCGTGGACACCTTCGACGACCGCGTGCTCGACACCGTCATCGGCCGGACCGTGAAGTTCCCGGACGCCACGGTCTCGGCGCGGCCGATCACGCAGACCGCGCCGGACCACGCGGCCGCACACGCGTACCGGCAGCTCGCCAGGGAGCTCGTCGAGCGTGGCGCCGTCGCCTGACCCCGGACCTGCCGGGCAGCCGGCCCCCGTCGGCACGCAGACCGCGGCCGGCTTCCGGGTCCGGCTCCGCAACTTCGACGGCCCGTTCGACCTGCTCCTCTCGCTCATCACGAAGCACGAGCTCGACATCACCGAGGTCTCCCTCGGCGCCGTGACGGGCGAGTTCATCGAGTACGTGCGCCAGGCCGAGTCCCAGGACGAACTCGACGAGGCCAGCGAGTTCCTCGTCGTCGCCGCCACGCTGCTCGACCTCAAGATCGCCGGACTCCTGCCGCAGGGCGAGCTCGTCGACGCCGAGGACGTCGCCCTGCTCGAGGCCCGCGACCTCCTGTTCGCCCGACTGCTGCAGTACCGGGCGTTCAAGCAGGCCGCCGACTGGTTCGGCTCCCGCTGGCTGACCGAGTCCCGACGCCACGTGCGGAGCGTCCGGCTCGAGGAGCGGTTCCGTGCCCGGACCCCCGAGCTCGTCTGGACCCTGTCGGTGCAGGACTTCGCCGCGCTGGCGACCCTGGCGTTCGCGCCCCGGGAACTCCCGACGGTCGGACTCGACCACCTGCACGCTCCGCTCGTCAGCATCCGGGAGCAGGCCGCGATCGTCGTCTCGATCCTCCGCACGCGTGCCGACGAGGACGTCTCGTTCCGTGAACTGGTCGCCGGTGTCTCGGAGACGGGTATCGTGGTGGCTCGCTTCCTTGCGATCCTGGAGCTGTACCGGAACGC
Organism: Curtobacterium sp. USHLN213; assembly: GCF_037144815.1. Classification (NCBI taxonomy): domain Bacteria; kingdom Bacillati; phylum Actinomycetota; class Actinomycetes; order Micrococcales; family Microbacteriaceae; genus Curtobacterium; species Curtobacterium sp. USHLN213. Next base: position 112,009 of record NZ_JBBCYQ010000008.1, read on the forward strand.
ATCCATCTCGTTCGAACAGTTCGAACCGCTCGGGGAGCTGACGCTGCGCTGGACCGCCGAGGACTGGTCCGACGAGAGCCTCGCCAACCTGGGAGCCGACTATGACGGATGACGTGCACGACTCGTCCAGTGCCGAACCCGGCGGCGCCGACGAGATGGCCGACGCCCGCGCGATCGAGCGCGAGATCCACGAGGCGCACGAGCGTGCCGCCCGGCCGGAGATCCCCGTCGACCGACAGCTCGAGGCGATCCTGATGATCGCCGACGAACCCCAGTCGCTCGTGTCCCTCGGCGCGGCCGTGGGGGCTCCCGTCCCCGTCGTCAGGCAGGCCATCGAGCGTCTCGTGGCGGACTTCGACGGGGTCGACGGCACGATCCGCCGCGGGTTCGAACTCCGCGAGGTCGGCGGCGGCTGGCGCTTCTACGTCCGGCAGGACCTCGACGACGTCGTCGAGCAGTTCGTCGAGGCCGAACGCCCCTCCCGCCTGTCGCAGGCCGCGCTCGAGACCCTCGCGGTCGTCGCGTACAAGCAGCCGATCACCCGGTCGCAGATCGCCTCGATCCGCGCCGTCAACGTCGACGGCGTCGTCCGCACGCTCGTCGCGCGCGGCCTCATCGAGGAGTCGTTCACCGACGCCGAGACCGGCGCCATCAACTACGTCACGTCCGTTCTGCTCCTGCAGCAGCTCGGCATCAACTCGCTCGACGAGCTGCCGCTCATCTCGCCCCTCCTGGACGACGGTGCCGGCGGCTTCGAGCAGAACGAAGGGATCCCCGATGGCCGCGTATGAGGAAGAACGACGAGGCGGCCCACGGGGTGGCGCGGGCCGGGACGGCGCGGGTCGCCGGGACGGCGCAGGTCGTCGGGACGGCGCGGGTGGGCCTGGAGGCGCGTCACGCGACCGCACCGCCGGCTCCGGCCGTGCGGGTGGCCGGTCCGAGGGCGCTGGTCGCGACGAGCGCGGAGGCTACCGCGGGCGTGACGAGCGTCCTGCTTCCGGTGGGTACCGGGGCCGTGACGAGCGTCCGTCCTCTGGCGGTGGGTACCGGGGTCGTGACGACCGTGCGGGGTCCGGCCGGCGTGACGACGACCGCGGGGGCTACCGCGGCCGTGACGACCGTCCGTCGACTGGCGGCGGGTACCGCGGCCGTGAGGAGCGTCCGTCGTCCGGTGGTGGGTACCGGGGTCGTGACGACCGCCGTGATGCCCCGCGCCGTGACGATGACCGCGGCGGGTACCGCGGGCGCGACGAGCGTCCGGCCTCCGGTGGTGGGTACCGCGGGCGTGACGAGCGTCCGGCGTCCGGTGGCGGGTACCGGGGTCGTGACGACCGCCGTGATGCTCCGCGCCGTGACGATGACCGCGGTGGCTACCGCGGCCGTGACGAGCGTCCGGCGTCCGGCGGCGGGTACCGGGGTCGCGACGAGCGCGGGGGAGACCGGGGTCGGTTCGTCGGCCGCGAGGACGACCGCCGCGGCAGCGACCGCGGCGGGTTCAACCGCCGTGACGACGACCGCGGCGGGTACCGGGGTCGTGACGAGCGCCCCGCGTCCGGTGGGTACCGCGGCCGTGACGACCGGCGTGACGACCGTCGTGACGCTCCCCGACGCGACGACGACCGCCGCCGCGACCCGGCCCGCGAGGACCGCCGCGCCCCGGACGGCCGACCCAGCACGGTGTGGCACAACGGCCGACGCTACGTCGGCGGCACCACCACGGCGCGCAACGGCGACCGGCCCCGGAACACCGGCCCGCGCGGCGCCGACCGCCGGACCACCCCGCAGCCCGAGGGTGCCCGCGACCAGCAGGGCCAGCCGCTCGAGGGCACGCCCGAGCGCCCGATCATCCCGGACTGGGACGCGGCGGACGGGACGGCGACCGCCGGGGCCGCGCCGCGCCTCCAGGCAGAGGGGGAGCGCCTGCAGAAGGTGATCGCCGCTGCGGGCGTGGCATCTCGCCGCGTCGCGGAGAACCTGATCGTCGAGGGCCGCGTGACGGTCAACGGCGAGGTCGTCGACGCGCTCGGCCGGCGTGTCGATCCCGAGACCGACCAGATCGCGGTGGACGGCGTCCCGGTGCAGATCGACAGCTCGCGCCGCTACGTGCTGCTCAACAAGCCGACCGGCATGGTCTCCAGCCTGCAGGACGAGCGTGGACGTCGTGACCTGTCCGAGTACGTCGACCGGTACGAGGAGCGCCTGTTCAACGTCGGGCGGCTCGACACCGAGACGTCCGGGCTGCTCGTGCTGACGAACGACGGGGACCTCGCGCACGTCCTGGCGCACCCGTCGTTCGGGGTGACGAAGACGTACATCGCGAAGGTGCGCGGCAACGTGAACCCCGCGACGGTGCAGCGGCTGCTCGACGGTGTGGAGCTGGAGGACGGTCCGATCGCGGCCGACAAGGTCCGCCTGCTCGAGTCCTCGCGCGGGGAGTCGCTCGTCGAGATCACGCTGCACTCCGGTCGCAACCGGATCGTTCGCCGCATGCTCGACGAGGTCGACCACCCCGTCCTCGAACTGGTCCGGCGGTCGTTCGGGCCGCTGCACCTCGGGTCCCTGCCGATCGGCAAGACCCGGGAGCTGTCGACGGTCGAGCTCGGTTCGCTCCTCCGCATCGCCCGTGAGGCGAAGGGTTCTCCCCAGGCCTCGGACGGCGAAGAGTCCTCGGACTGACGATCGGTAGGCTTGCGGGGTGACCGACGCCACCACCCCGCTCGCCGAACCGGCCCTCGACCGGCGGCTCCGGGGACCCGTGCGGATCGTCGGCGCGGGCCTGCTCGGCGCGTCCATCGGCCTGGCGCTGCGTGAGAAGGGTGTCGAGGTCGTCCTCGACGACGTCTCGCCCGCAGCCCTGGCGCTCGCCGTCGACTACGGCGCCGGGCGTCGACCGGCTCCCGGTGACCGCCCGGAACTCGTGGTCGTGGCGGTTCCCCCGGACGTCGTGGCGGCGGTCGTCGAGCGTGAGCTCGCGGCGTTCCCCGATGCCGTCGTGACCGACGTGGCGAGCGTGAAGTCGGGGCCGCTCGCCTCGCTCCGTGCAGCCGGCGCCGACATCTCGCGCTACATCGGCTCGCACCCCATGGCGGGCCGCGAACGCAGCGGGCCGACCGCCGCGCGCGCCGATCTCTTCCTCGGACAGCCGTGGGTGATCGCCGGGCACGACGACATCACGTACCAGCGTGCCGCCGTGGTGGAAGACCTGGCGCTCGACGTCGGCGCGACCGTGGTCCCGATGGAACCGGAGTCGCACGACCTCGCGGTGGCGTACGTCTCGCACGCACCGCAGCTGGTGTCCACGCTGATGGCCTCCCGGCTGCGGGACGCCCCCGACGGCTCGCTCGGCCTCGCGGGCGGCGGCGTCCGCGACGTGACCCGCATCGCCGCGAGCGACCCGGGGTTGTGGGTGCAGATCATCGGTGCGAACGCGTCGCGCATCCGGCCGGTGCTCGCGGACCTCCGCGACGACCTCGACCGGGTGCTCGCCGCACTCGACGACCCGACCGCGCCCGGTTCGCCCCGCGCCCTCGCCGAGACCATCGCCGCGGGCAACCGCGGCGTCGAACGGCTGCCGGGCAAGCACGGCACCACGAAGCGCTTCGCCCAGGTGGTCGTCCTCGTCGACGACACCCCGGGCCAGATCGCCGCCCTCCTCACGTTCATCGGGGAGATCGGCATCAACCTCGAGGACATGCGCCTCGAGCACTCACCGGGCGCGCAGATCGGCATCGTCGAGGTGTCGGTCGTGCCCGAGCAGGAACAGCGACTCGTCGACGAACTCGAGGGTCGCGGATGGAGGATCGCAGCAGCATGGGCCTGAACAACGACGACTCCGGCGTGACCGGTGGACCCGACGGACCCGACACGGGGCTGCCCGCGCCCGGCGACCAGCCCGGCCCGATCGGCGGTGCCGGCGGTGCGGGTGGCGGTCTCGACGGGCAGGGCGGCGGCGAGCCCGGTTCGACGCGCGACCCCCTGCCGGCCGGACTGCCGGACGGCGCCTTCGTCGCGAAGTTCGTGATCGCGGTCGACGGCCCCGCGGGCAGCGGCAAGTCGAGCGTGTCCCGTGCCGCGGCGCGCGCGCTCGGCTTCGGCTACCAGGACACCGGCGCCGCCTACCGTGCGCTCGCCTGGCACGCCCTGCAGCAGCAGGTCGACCTCGACGACGCTGCCGCGGTCCTGGCGAGCTGGGACACCTTCGACTACGAGATCGGCACCGACCCGGACGCCTACTTCGTCCAGGTGAACGGCACCGACGTCACCGACGCCATCCGCACGCCCGAGGTCACCGCCGCGGTCGCCCACATCGCGAAGCTGCCCGAGGTCCGGCAGCGGCTCGTGCAGCTCTTCCGGAACGTGATGCGCAAGGCCGAGGGCCGGGGCATCATCACCGAGGGGCGTGACATCACCACGGTCGTCGCGCCCGACGCCGAAGTCCGGATCCTCCTCACGGCCGACGAGTCCGTTAGAATGGCTCGGCGCTCGGCTGAGGTCACCACCCAGTCGGCCGCCGAGACCTCCGCCGCACTCGCTCGTCGCGACGCGGCGGACGCGAAGGTCGTCGACTTCATGAACGCCGCCGACGGCGTCACGACGCTCGACTCCACCGACCTCGACTTCGACCAGACCGTGCAAGCGGTCGTCGACCTGGCCCGCGCGACCGGGCACTGACCACCAGGGCCACGCGCGGCCACGCACTGACAACACGCGGCCGAAGGGTCGCCGGCAAGGACACCCACATGGCGCAGCTGGACAACCCAGAACACGACGACTTCCCCGAGTACGACGACGCCCTCGGCGAGCGGATCGCCGGGCTCGACGAAGCCGAGGCCGAGCAGCGGGCGAACGCGCTCCGCGCCGGGCTCGAGGACTACGAGCTCGACGAAGAGGACGTCGCCCTGCTCGAAGCCGGGCAGCTCGGCGAGGACGGCATCACGTACCTGCCGGCCTACCCGGTGCTCGCGATCGTCGGGCGACCGAACGTCGGCAAGTCGCAGCTGGTGAACCGCATCCTCGGTCGCCGCGAAGCCGTCGTGCAGGACACCCCGGGTGTCACGCGTGACCGCGTCGCCTACAAGGCGGAGTGGAACGACAAGCGCTTCACCCTCGTCGACACCGGCGGGTGGGAGCCCGACGCCAAGGGCATCAACGCCTCCGTCGCCGCCCAGGCCGAGGTCGCGATCGACCTCGCCGACGCGGTGCTCTTCGTCGTGGACGTCACGGTCGGCATCACCGCCACCGACGAGCACGTCGTGAAGATGCTCCGCGGCACCGACCGTCCGGTCATCGTCGTCGCGAACAAGTCGGACGACGACCGGCGCGACCTCGACGCCTACGAGCTCTGGAACCTCGGTCTGGGGCAGCCGTACCCAGTGTCGGCGCTGCACGGTCGTGGCGTCGCCGATCTCCTCGACCTCATCATCACGACGCTCCCCGACACCTCGGCCGTCGCCAAGCAGGAGGTCGGCGGACCCCGTCGCGTCGCGATCCTCGGCCGTCCGAACGTCGGCAAGAGCTCGCTCCTGAACAAGGCCGCCGGCGAAGAGCGCGTCGTCGTCAACGAGCTGTCGGGGACGACCCGCGACCCGGTGGACGAGCAGATCGAGCTCGGCGGCCGTGTCTGGCGCTTCGTCGACACCGCCGGCATCCGCAAGCGCGTGCACCTGCAGCAGGGGGCCGACTTCTACGCCTCGCTCCGCACGACCGCGGCGCTCGAGAAGGCCGAGGTCGCCGTGGTCGTCCTCGACGTCACCGAGCCGATCTCCGTGCAGGACCTCCGCATCATCGACCTCGTCCTCGAGTCCGGTCGTGCGCTGGTGCTGGCATACAACAAGTGGGACCTGCTCGACGACGACCGCCGCCGCTACCTCGAGCGCGAGATCGAGCAGGACCTCGCGCACGTGGCATGGGCCCCGCGCGTCAACATCTCCGCACGCACCGGTCGCCACCTCGAGAAGCTCGTGCCGGCGCTCGAGACCGCGCTCGACTCGTGGGACACCCGCATCCCGACGGGCAAGGTCAACGCCTTCATCGCCGAGCTCGTGCAGGAGCACCCGCACCCGGTCCGTGGTGGCAAGCAGCCGCGCATCCTGTTCGGGACCCAGGCGTCGAGCCAGCCGCCGACGTTCGTGCTGTTCACGACGGGCTTCCTCGACCCGCAGTACCGACGCTTCATCACGCGTCGACTGCGCGAGGTCTGGGGCTTCTCGGGCACGCCGATCAACGTCAACATGCGGGTGCGCGAGCGCCGCAAGCGCTGAGGTCGATCAGGAGATCCGACATGACGAGGGCGAGTCGACGATGGCTGTTCGCAGCGGTCGCTCTGCTCGCCCTCGTCGCGGTCCTGGTCGCCTGGCGCGCCATCCAGACCGAGCGGGGCATCGACGCTGCGGAGCCGGTCGCGACGACGACCCCGCTCGCGGAACAGGGTCTGCGGGGCGGCACCCTCGTGTCCCCGTCGAACACGCTCGGCGCCCCGGTCCCCGAGCCCGCCACCGACGACCATGCCGACGGGTCGCCCATCGACCCGTGGTGGCGGCGCGTCCCGCCGGTGGCCGGCGACCTCGTCCCGATCGCTCCGATCGACGGGATCGCCTCGGCAGACGACCGGTCCGCCTCGGGTCACGTCCGGATCGCCCGCGCCGGGGAGCACCTGCTCGTCAGGATCACGGACCTCCGGGTGGCGTCCTCCGACACGGAGCTGCCAGGGGTCCGGGTGGTGCTCTCCGAGGGCACGGTCGTCGGCGCGCGGCCCGGGCTCTGGACGGGGCACGAGGACGACGACGACCTCGGCACGATCCCGTCCGACGTGCAGACGATCACCTTCGACCTCGAGGCACCCCGCGGCATCCCGGACCCGGTCCGCTCGATCGTCCTGCTAGACCCCGACTCCGGTGCGGTCCTCGGGGGAGCTGCGCTCCTGCCGACCGACTGAGGCGTCGTCGGTCTGGAGGCGCGGTGCCGGTTCGCGCTGCGGGACACGGCAGGGTGGTGCGGTGCCGGTTCGCGCCGCCGGACACGGCAGCGTGGCGCGGTGCCGGATCGCGCCGCCGGATACGGCACCATGGGAGGGTGACGCAGCACAACGCCGGGCTCGGTGCCCTCGCCGACCGCCTGTGGTGCCGTCTGCACCTCGACCGACTGGCCGGCGGACGGCAGGCGGACTACGTCATCCGCGAGGACATGCTCGACCACCCCGAGACCGTCCGCTCCTTCCGGTGGATCCGGTGGCTGCTCGTCGCCGAGACCGTCGTCGGCCTGACAGCGATCGTCGTGGCGATCCTCCTGACGAACGCCGGGCAGACGGTCCCGTGGGCGGTGTGGTTCCGTGCGACCGTCGTCCTGCTCATCACACTGACGCTCTACGTGTTCGCGTGGCGGGCGCAGCTCGGGTACTACTGGGCGTACCAGCGACTGCGGTTGTTCAGCCGGATCTTCCCGGTCGTGACGCTCGTGGTCGCGGCGATCCCGGGGCTCTACCCGTTCTGGATGGTCATCGAGCAGATCGTGTTCTCGCTGCTGATGATCGGCATCGGGGACGTGCTGACGACCGACCACATGCGGGCCGCGTTCCCGAAGCCGGCGCGACGCTCGGGGCCTGCGGCGGGCTGAGGGGGCGGCGGCGGGCGGTGATGGCGCTGGCTGGTGCCGAGCCGATGCGACATCGTCGACGTCGTTCGACACCGGTGATGTCGCTCGTTGCGGACGCGCACCGTTGCACGCGCGGGGGAGCGACTCAGTCGAGGTCGTACGACGTCGACGATGTCGTTCCGAGTCGGCCAGCCGCGCCGCCCGCCCCGCCGCCCGCGCCGCCCGCAGGCCCCACGGCCAGGCTCCCGAGCAGCGCCAACGCCCCCGCCGAGGGCGACCCCGGTTCGGCGTGGTGCAGCACGAGCAGCTGCCCGTCCGTCCCGCCGATGCCGAGCTTCTCCCGCCGGAGCTCGAGCTCGCCCACCTCCGGGTGCCACATCCGCACGGTGCCCCCGGCGAGCGGCCGGACGTCGTGCCGCGCCCACAGCCGACGGAAGTCCTCGCTGCCGAGCGACAGTTCGCCGACGAGCGAGGTGATCGCCGGGTCGTCCACACGGGTCCCGATGGAGGACCGGAACGCTGCCACCATGCCGCCCATCTGCTGTTCCCAGTCCGGGTAGCGCCCCTGCTCGGTGTGGCCGAGGAACATCGTGCGCAGCCGGTTCTCGCCGGCACGCATCCCCGGCGCCAACGCGGACGCGAGCCGGTTCACCGCGAGCACGTCGAACGCGCGGTTCTCGACGAAGGCGGGCAACCCGACGACGTCGAGCAACTGCAGCGTCCCGGTCGGGACCCGGTCACTCCGGCCTCCGCGGGATCCCCTGGCCCGGTCGGGCGCCGCGGCACCCGATCCGGATGCGCTGGCCAGACCGCGCAGGTACGCGTTCGCCGTGGCGTCGAGGCCGAACACCCGTGCGATCGCGTCGAGCACCTGCCCCGACGGGTTCCGGTCACGCCCTTGTTCGAGACGGAGGTAGTAGTCCGCGCTGATCCCGGCGAGCGTCGCCACCTCCTCGCGGCGCAGCCCCGGCGTGCGTCGGACGCCGGTGACGCGCAGCCCGGCGTCCTCCGGGCGCACGAGCGCACGCCTCGCCCGGAGGTACTCGCCGAGGGTGTTGTCGCTCACCCCTCGATGCTACGGACCCGGCGCGGTCCGTTCCTGGTCCCCGTGGTCCCAGGGTCGACGGGGACCTGTCCGTCCCGGCGGACCGGGAGCATCGTGGTGGACATGACCGACACCACACTCCCCGGCGGTTCCTTCCGCCTCGCCGACGACCTCGACCTCACCCGCGTCGGGTACGGCGCCATGCAGCTCGCGGGCCCCGGCGTCTTCGGGCCGCCCACCGACCGCGACGAGGCGATCCGCGTCCTCCGCACCGTCGTCGAGCTCGGGATCACCCACATCGACACGGCCGACTTCTACGGCCCGCACGTCACGAACGAGGTCATCCGCGAGGCCGTCCACCCGAACGCCGACGGCCTGCACATCGTGACGAAGGTCGGCGCCCGTCGCGATGCGGACGGCGGGTGGCCGCACGCCCGCGAGCCGCACGAGCTCGTCGAGCAGGTGCACGACAACCTGCGCAACCTCGGGCTCGAGCAGCTCGACGTGGTGAACCTCCGCGTCGGCGGGTTCGACGCCCCGGAGCCGGGCAGCCTCGCGCCGCAGTTCGAAGCGCTCGCCGAACTCCGGCAGCAGGGACTCATCAAGCACCTCGGCCTGTCGACCGTGAACGCCGAACAGCTCGCCGAGGCGCAGTCGATCGCCCCTGTCGTCTGCGTGCAGAACTTCTACAACGTCGCCCGCCGCGAGGACGACGCGATGGTCGACAGCACGGCCGCGCAGGGCATCGCCTACGTGCCGTACTTCCCGCTCGGCGGCTTCTCGCCGCTGCAGTCCGGCGCGCTCGACGCCGTCGCGGAGCGGCTCGGGGTGTCGCGGCTGACCGTGGCGCTGTCGTGGCTGCTCCAGCGCTCGCCGAACATGCTCCTCATCCCGGGGACCTCGTCCGTCGCGCACCTGCGCGACAACGTCGCCTCGGCGGGCTTCGCCCTGCCGTCCGACGCGCTCGCCGAGCTGGACGCGATCGGCGCCTGAGACCCGCTCCGGCGGACTGGAGGCGCGGTGCCGGCCCGCACCGCGCCTCCGGTGTGCGACGATGACCGCCGGGGCGGCGCCCATCGGGGCGTCCGGGGGAGGTCCGACATGACAGCACGTTCGTCCGGTGACCGCACGCTCGGCGGCGCGAGCAGCTGGTGGCTCGCCGCGCCCGGGGCCGCCGCACTGATCGCCGGCGTCGCACACGCGGTCGGCCTGGCGCGCGTGTTCACCGAGGGGTTCCCACCGTGGTGGGTGGTGACGGGGATCGTCTCGCTCGCCGCGCTCCTCGCCACGGTGGTGGCCCTGTTCCGGGTGCCCGGGCCGCGTCCGGCAGCGGTCGTCGTCGCAGCGGCCGGGTTGTTCGTGGCCGGCGGGACGCTGCTGGTCGACGTGGCCGTCGTCGTCTTCCTGCAGTGGGTTGCCGACGGTCTGAGCAACCCGAACGGCTGACGACCGGGTCAGGCGACGGTGGCCAACGCGAACGGGAGCACGGCAGACGCCCCTGCCCGCCGAAGTTCGCGCCCCGCCACGGTCATCGTCCACCGACTGTCGACGAGGTCGTCCACGAGCAGCACCGGCCCCTCGTGCGACTGCAGCGCGGCCCCGAGCGCAGGATCGACCACGAACGTGTCCCACACCCCCGACAACCGGTAGGCGCTGTTCGTCGCACCGTCGCCGCGCGGCGTCCCACCGTTCCGGCCGAGCGTGCCCAGGAACTGCAACCGACCGATCGAGGAGAGTGCCTGCGCGAGCGACCCGACGAGTTCGGGCCGTGACCGCGACGACATCGCGACGACCCCGGTCGGACGGGTCTCCCACGGCCAGTCCTTGAGCGCACGGACGCACCCGTCGACGAGCTCCCGCGAGATCGGGGCATCGGGAACCCCCGGTGCGAAGAGGGCACGGAGCGGCCCACCCCACCCGAGGTCGGTGAGTCGGGCGACGGCGCGTCCGGGCTGGACGAGCTCGTCGGCGCCGATCTTGCCGCGCACGGGGACGCCGAGCGAGGACATGCCCGACGGCCACTGGGCGCGCGGGGCGATCTCGACCCCGACCTTGTCGAGCGCCGCGGCGGCACCCGAGGCGTCCGACGACGACACCGACGTCGGGTACCAGGCGTCGGTGCAGTTGTCGCAGCGACCGCACGGTTCGGCGGACGGGTCGTCGAGGTCCTGCTGCAGGAGCTGCATGCGGCACTGCGACGTGGACTCGTAGTCGAGCATCGAGGCGGCCTCGGCAGCGCGGGCTGCGGCGACCCGCTCGTAGCGGGGCGCGTCGTACTCCCACGGCTGCCCCGTGGCGACCCACCCGCCGGCGACGCGCTGGACCGCGCCGTCGACGTCGAGCACCTTGAGCAGGAGTTCGAGGGTGGAGCGCTTGATGTCGACCAGTCCCTCGAGGGCGACGGTCGACATCGCGGAGTCACGGGACAGCGCGTGCAGCACCGCGGACGCCCGGGACTCGGTCGGCATCGAGGCGCTCGCGAAGTACTGCCAGATCTCTTGGTCTTCGCGCCCGGGCAGCAGGAGCACGTCGGCGTTGTCGGTGGCGCGACCGGCACGACCGATCTGCTGGTAGTACGCCACGGGGGAGGACGGCGCCCCGACGTGGACGACGAAGCCCAGGTCCGGCTTGTCGAACCCCATGCCGAGCGCACTCGTCGCGACGAGGGCCTTCAGCTCGTTGCCCTTGAGCTGCTGCTCGAGCTGCTCGCGCTCGTCGGTGTCGGTGCGCCCGGTGTAGGCGCGGACCGCGTACCCGTTGTCGCGCAGGAGCCGGGCGATGTCCTCGGCCGCCGAGACGGTGAGCGTGTAGATGATGCCGCTGCCCGGCAGGTCGCCGAGGTGCGCGAGCAACCAGCCGAGCCGCTGTCGGGCGTCGGGGAGCGACAGCACGCCGAGCCGCAGCGAGGCCCGCGCGAGGGACCCGCGGATGGTGAACACGGGGTCGTCGGGGCCGGCGGTCAGCTGCTCGGCGACGTCCTCGACCACGCGCTCGTTCGCCGTCGCGGTGGTGGCGAGGACGGGCACGCCGTGGGGGAGCGACCGGATGAGCTCGGCCAGCCGGCGGTAGTCCGGCCGGAAGTCGTGCCCCCAGTCGGAGATGCAGTGCGCCTCGTCGACGACGAGCATGCCCATGCGGGCGATGAGCGTCGGCAGCTGTTCGTCGCGGAACCTCGGGTTGTTGAGCCGCTCGGGGGAGACGAGCAGGACGTCCACCTCGTCGCGGGCGAGCGCCGCCTGCGTCTCACCCCACTCGTGCGCGTTCGCCGAGTTGATCGACACCGCACGCACCCCGGCCCGGGCAGCCGCGGCGACCTGGTCGCGCATGAGTGCGAGCAGCGGCGACACGAGCACGGTCGGGCCGCCCCCGCGTCGCCGGAGCAGCAGGGTCGCGAGGAAGTACACGGCGGACTTCCCCCACCCGGTGCGCTGCACCACGAGGGCGCGCTGCCGGTGCTCCACCAGCGCCGAGATCGCCTCGAGCTGCCCGGGGTGGAACACCGCGTCGGGCCGGCCGGTCAGGGCGTGCAGCGCCTCCTGCGCCTCCGCAGCGATCGCAGCGGACGGCGGAGCAGGTGGTGGGGCAACAGACATGACCCCATGCTGTCAGCACCGACCGACGAAACCCGACCCGCGCCTCCCGTCTGTGGAGAACTGGCCGAGGCGATCCGCTACTGGTACGTGATCAGCGACGGTGTCGGCGCCACGTCCGCCATGGTCTGCTGCGGCGTCAGCATCGGCTGGTCCTCGTCGTAGAAGTTCTTCCATCCCCAGTGGATGCCCTCGGGCGCCCCGACGTGCAGCGCCTTCCACGTCGCCTGCTTGTCCGGCTGCGACCCCTGCCCGTCGACGTGCACGAGCATGTCGAGCTCGGGGTGCTGCTCGAGCGACGCGCGGTCCTGGATCATCGACAGCCGGAACTGGTGGAGCACGAACGCCTTCGGGGGAAGCCCCTTCGAGCGGACCAGGTCCGCGAGCCACGAGGACACCTCGTTCACCTCGGAGGCCTGCACACTCCCGATCTGCTCGAGCGGGACCTGGTCGTGCCCGAGCCGCCACTCGGGGTCGAGCGCCAGCCACACGCCCGGCTTCGACAGCAGGGACTCGTACCGCTTCGCCTGCGACAGGAAGTCCGCGCGCCCCGGCTGGAGATCGAGGATCACGGGCATGCCGGCGTCGTGCGCGGCGTCGACGTAGGGCTCGAGCGTCGACACGGGCAGCTCGGTCGAGTAGTCCCCGTCCGCGCCGGCGTCCCCGGCGGCGACGGTCGCGATGACCTCCATCGCGGGCGTGATCGGCACGTCGCCGAGCCCCTTGTAGGACGCCGCGACGGACTTCGCGCGCTGCACCGTCGCCGTCGGGTCCTGTTCGCCGAGGACGCCGAGCGCCGGCGCTCCCGGCGCACCGTAGAGCGCCACGTACCGGTGTCCGTCGAACGGCCGTTGCCCGCCGTCGGGCAGCTGCCACCCGCTCTCGGCGGCGCGGACGGTCCACTCCGGGTCCGGCAGGTCGGCGAACGCCGCCCCCACCAGCACCGTCGGGTGGTCGCTCCGCTCGTGCAGTGCGGTCACGACGTCCGGCGCGGCCGCGGGGTCCGTCACACCGTCCGGCATCGTCACGACGCGGGCACCCGCCGCCTTCGCGGTCGCCACGGCTGCGGCGTCGGCGGTCGCGTCCGCCACGACGACGGTGGCCTGCCTGGAGGCTCGGCTCGGCTCCGGCGCGTCCCCGCCGTCCGGCGCGTCCTGCTCGGGGACGTCGGTGTCGATCGCGACGTCACCCTCGGCCTGGTACCACCGGGCGCCGAGGCGCTCGAGTTCGTGCGCCGCCGGCGACCCGTCCTTCGCCGTCGACTCGCCCTTCCCCGTCGACTCGTCCTTCCCGGTGAGGAGGACCGGGACGTGGGCCGCCTCGGCGGCGCTCGCCGCGGACCGCACGGCGTCGGCGTCGTCGGCGGGCGCGACGACGGCTCCGGGAGCGGACGCGAACAGCGCGCGGCTCGTCCGGACGGACCGCTCGGCGGCGTCGGACTGGGCCGCGACCGACACGGACTCCGCCGTCGCCGTCGCGAGGGTCGGCCGGGGTGTCTCGGTCTGTGACCCGGTGCACCCGGCGGCTCCGAGCAGCAGGCCGGCTGCTGCGAGTGCGAGGAGGACACGGGAGGTGGGACCGGAACGCATCGGGCCACCCTACGAGCCGGGCGGCGGGGACCCTGGGAATCCGACGGGTGTCGTGTGGAGCCGCGACACGCTGGACGACTCGCGCGGGACGACACCGCGTGGCGCGGGAGGGGTCCGGCGTCCGCTATGCTGGTCGGGTTGCTCCGCGCTCCGGTCGGACGCGGGCGACGTGGGTCCCTCGGGGCTCGCGGGCTGTGGCGCAGCTTGGTAGCGCACTTGACTGGGGGTCAAGGGGTCGCAGGTTCAAATCCTGTCAGCCCGACCGGATGGAGAGAGGCTCACAGCCAGTCGGCTGTGAGCCTCTCTCTCGTTGCGGGCGGTGTGTTCGGCCCGGCACCGTCGGTCAGGAGAAGTACGTCGGCTCTCGCTGCACGTACCCTGCCTCGAGGGCTGCGGCCTCGTCGTCGGAGAGCACCACGTCGAGCGCCGCCACGGCGTCGGCCAGGTGGTGTTCCTTCGTCGCACCGACGATCGGCGCCGCGACGACCGGGTTCCGCAGGACCCAGGCGAGCGCGATCTGCGCCATCGAGACACCACGCGCCTGGGCGATCCGCTCCACCGCGTCGACGACCGACCGGTCCTCCGGGAGCCACAGCGGGCGTCCCTTCGGGTCGGTGTCCGGGTTCGCGCTTCCACGCGTCGTGCTCTTCCGACCCCACGGACGTGCGGTGACACCAGCGGCGAGCGGACTCCACGGGATGCTCGAGACCCCCTCGTCGGCGAGGAGCGGGAACATCTCCCGCTCCTCCTCGCGCATGATGAGCGAGTACTGGTCCTGCATCGACACGAACGGGGTCCACCCGTTCGCTCGGGCGGCCGCCTGCATCTTGGCGAACTGCCACGCCCACATGCTCGACGCACCGATGTAGCGCACCTTGCCCGCCTTGACGACGTCGTGGAGCGCCTCCATCGTCTCCTCGATCGGCGTGTTCGGGTCGAAACGGTGCACCTGGTACAGGTCGACGTAGTCGGTGCCGAGCCGTGTCAGGGACGCATCGATCTGCTCCATCACGGCACGGCGGGACGATCCCGACTCACCGGGTCCGTCGCCCATCCGGTTGAACAGCTTCGTCGCGAGCACGATCGATTCGCGGCGGGTGTACTTCCGGATCGCCTCGCCGACGATCCGCTCCGAGCTGCCGAGCCCGTACACGTTCGCGGTGTCCCAGAAGGTGATCCCGAGGTCGAGCGCCTGCCGGAACAGCGGCTCCGCTGCGTCGGCGTCCAGCGCCCAGCCGACCCCACGCGATCCGTCGCCGAAGCTCATGCACCCGAGGGCGATGCGGCTGATCGTCAGTCCGGAGTTGCCGAGGCGTGTGTACTCCATGTCGTTCTCCTTGGTGGTGGTGCGGAACCGCGTTCGTTCAGAACCCGCCGGCGTCGCGGACGGTGTAGTGCTCGTCGAGCGCGGTGATCTCGTCGGCGGTGAGCTCGATGTCGACCGCGGCGGCGGCGTCGTCGAGGTGGTGCGGCTTGGTGGCGCCGATGATCGGTGCGGTGACGACGGGGTTCTTCAGCACCCAGGCCATCGCGATCTGTGCCATCGGGACCCCGCGGTCCGATGCGATGCGCTGCACCGCGTCGATGACCGGCCGGTCCCGTTCGGTGTCGGCGAAGAAGGTGTTCCCGACGGGGTCGTCCGACGAGCGCTTCGTGCCTTCCCCGGCGGGGCGTGCGACCCGGCCCTTCGCGAGCGGGCTGTAGGGGATGCTCCCGACGCCCTGGTCGGCGAGCAGGCCGAACATCTCCCGCTCCTCCTCGCGGTAGAGCAGGGAGTACTGGTCCTGCATCGACACGAACCGCGTCCACCCGTGCAGGTCGGCTGCGTGCTGCATCTTCGCGAACTGCCACGCCCACATCGCGGATGCGCCGAGGTACCGGACCTTGCCCGCCTTGACGACGTCGTGCAGCGCTTCCATCGTCTCCTCGACGGGCGTCTCCGGGTCGAACCGGTGGATCTGGTAGAGGTCGACGTAGTCGGTCCCGAGGCGGGCCAGCGAGGCGTCGATCTGCTGCATGATCGCCTTGCGGGACAACCCTGCGACGTTCAGGCCGGGCGCGTTGCCGGGGGTGTCGGAGAAGTAGGCCTTGGTCGCCAGCACGATCTCGTCGCGCTTGGTGAAGCGGCGCAACGCCTCGCCGACGATCCGCTCGGAGTCGCCGTACGAGTACACGTTCGCGGTGTCCCAGAAGGTGATGCCGTGGTCGAGTGCCTGCCGGAAGTACGGCAACGCGTCGTCCTGGGGGAGCGACCACTGGAGGTGTCCGCTGGCGGGGTCGCCGAAGCTCATGCACCCGAGTGCGATGCGGCTGACGCGGAGGCCGGAGTTGCCGAGTCGTGCGTACTGCATGTGGTTCCTTTCGTCGTCGGGCGTCGCCCGATCGAGCCGGTGTGGGTCAGACCTGCGTGGAGGGGCGGAGGAGGATCTCGTTCAGCGCGAGGTGCCGGGGGCGGGACAGCGCGAACGCGATGACCTCGGCGACGTCCTCGGCGGTGACGGTCGCCTGGTCGTACATCTGGTTGACGGACGCGTTCGTCGCTTCGTGCGTGATGTGTGTCGGGAGCTCGGTCGCGACGACGCCGGGCTCGATCAGGGTGACCCGGACGGCGGGCAGGAGCTCCTGGCGCAGGGACTCGGACCACCCGTTCATGCCCCACTTGGTGGCGGCGTACACGCCGTTGCCTGCTCGGGCCGTACGGCCGGCGACGGAGGAGATGTTGACGATGTCACCGCCGCCGCTGGTGATCTGGTCGAGGAAGACCTCGGTCGCGGTGATCGCTCCGAGCAGGTTGCTCTCGATCATGCGGCGGTAGTCGTCCCGCTGGTCGGAGGAGAACGGGCCGAGGAGCATGATCCCGGCGTTGTTCACCAGCACCGACGCACCACCCAGTTCGTCCTGCACGCGGGCTGCGGCAGCGACGAGGCTGTCGCGGTCCGTCACGTCGGCGACGATCGCGATCGCGCCCTCGCCCAGTTCGGACGCGAGGGCGTCGATCCGGTCCTGACGACGAGCCAGGAGCGCGACCTCGTAGCCGTCGGCGTGCAGCGCTCGGGCGGTCGCTTCGCCGATGCCGGAGGAAGCGCCGGTGATGACGGCGACGCGGTTGGCGGATTCCGACATGGGGTGCCTTTCGGGTCAGTTCTGGTCGCCGGAGCGAGGAAGCGCGGTCGTTGCGGCGGCGGAACTCGCCGCGAGACTGCCGAGGATCGACAGGCGCTCCTCGGTGGGGGAGCCGACGGCGGCCGTGCACGCGTACATGCTCCAGCCGGGGCTGTCGGGCAGGTCGAAGGCCTCGTAGGCGAACTCGAGGTCGCCGACCTCCGGGTGGTGGATGCGCTTCGTCCCGGTTCGGTGGTACCGGACGTCGTGCGTCGCCCACCGGATGCGGAAGTCGTCGGATCGGGTGACGAGCTCACCGATGAGGCCGGTGAGCTCCTTGTCGTGCGGACTCCGACCGGCATCGGAACGCAGTGTCGCCACGATGCTGCTGGCACCCGCTTCCCAGTCGGGGTAGAAGGCGCGGGCCGCGGGATCGAAGAACGTGAAGCGTGCGTTGTTGCCACGGCCGGACGGGCTGTCGAAGAGCGGGGCGAACAGGGCTCGCGCCAGCGGGTTGGTGGCGATGATGTCCATCTGCCGGTTCCGCACCCAGGTCGGCGTCCCGGTGACGGTGTCGAGGAAGCGCTGCAGGCTCGGACGCACCGTGTTGCTGTCGGTTGCGCGCGTTCGGCGCCGGATCGGTGCGGGGGCAGCTCCCCGGGCGAGGTCGAGCAGGTGTTCCGTCTCGGCTTCGTCGAGCTGGAGCGCGCGGGCGAGTGCGTCCAGTACCTCCGCGGAGACCCCGGCGAGGTGGCCGCGCTCCATCTTCGCGAAGTAGTCGACGCTCATCCCGGCGAGCATCGCGACCTCGTCACGGCGCAGCCCCGGAACGCGGCGACGACCACCTCCGATGATCCCCGCCTGCTCCGGGGTGATCCGGGCGCGGCGGGTCCGGAGGAACTCGCTGACCTCTGCCTGGTTGTCCATGGCGGCCACGGTACGGCGAGGGTCTGCCACGGAGGAGTGACTGCTGGTACACGGATAACCCGTCACTCCCACGCGCAGGCGAAGCGGCGTGTGATGGGTGCATGCAGACAGTGACCCTCAACAACGGCATCGAGATGCCGATCCTCGGCTTCGGCGTGTACCAGGTCGACAACGACGCGACCGAGGCGGCCGTCAGCGCTGCCCTGGACGCCGGCTACCGTCTCCTCGACACCGCAGCGGCGTACGGCAACGAAGAGGCCGTCGGCGCCGCGATCGCGAAGAGCGGCATCCCGCGGGACGAGCTCTTCGTCACCACGAAGCTCTGGATCCAGGACGCTCCCGCCGAGGAGAACACGGCGCGTGCGCTCGACGACTCGCTCCGGAAGCTCGGCCTCGACCACGTCGACCTGTACCTGATCCACCAGCCGTTCGGCGACTACTACGGGCAGTGGCGCGCGATGGAGCAGGCCAACAAGGCCGGCAAGGCCCGTGCGATCGGAGTCTCGAACTTCGCCCCCGACCAGCTGCTCGACCTCATCATCAACAACGAGGTCGTCCCCGCGGTGAACCAGATCGAGACGCACCCGTTCAAGCAGAACACCGACTACCAGGAGCTCATGCGCGGCGAGGGCGTGCAGATCGAGTCGTGGGGCCCCTTCGCCGAGGGCAAGAACGGCCTCTTCACGAACGAGGTCCTCGAGGGCATCGGCCAGGACCACGGCAAGTCCGTCGCGCAGGTCGTCCTCCGCTGGCTCACGCAGCGCGGGGTCGTCGCGATCCCGAAGTCCGTCAACCCGGACCGCATGGCCCAGAACATCGACGTCTTCGACTTCGAGCTCACCGAGGCGCAGATGGCCCAGATCGCGGCGCTGCACACCGGCGAGTCGCAGTTCTTCGACCACCAGGACCCGGAGATGGTGCGCTGGCTCAGCGCCCGTCGCCTGGGCTGAACCCCTGACGGACTGGCGCGCCCCGCTCAGCGGCGACGCGAAGCGTTGCGCGGGGCGCGCCGACCGAGCCTGCGAGGGAGGACGGGGCCAGCCCGCACCGCGCCTCCAGTCCGGACACCGGAAGGACCACTGCCGTGACCCGTCCCGTCTTCACGCGTCGCGCACTGATCCGCGGCGCCGGCGCTGCGGCCGTGGCCGCCGCAGCAGCAGCGAGCCTCGCCGCCTGCAGTCCCGACCCCGCCCCGTCGACCACTCCGAGGAGCTCCGTGCCACCGACCGACCGCGACCACCGCATCCTGCTGGCGTACTTCTCGCGCGCCGGCGAGAACTACTGGAACGGTGGTCGACGCACCCTCGACACCGGGAACACCGAGGTCCTGGCCGACCTGATCCGCGACCGCATCGACTGCGACGTGTTCCGCATCGAGGCGGCCGAACCGTCCTCGGACCGCTACGACGACACCGTGCGTCGGAACGTCGAGGAGCAGGACAGCGACGCTCGCCCGCGGATCGCCGGCGACCTGCCGGACCTCGCCGAGTACGACACGGTCCTGCTCGGCAGCCCGATCTGGAACGTGCAGCCGCCGATGATCATGGCGACGTTCGCCGAGGCGGTCGACCTGTCCGACACGTCGCTCCGTCCGTTCGTGTCCTACGCGGTGAGTGGACTCGGGAACACCGATTCCTTCTACCGTGACCTCCGCACGGGCGCCCGTGTCGGCGACGGCCTGGCTGTCCGCGGCGAAGACGTCCGCGACGGCGGTACCGGGTCCGACGTCGACCGGTGGCTCAGCGCCGCCGGCCTCTCCTGAAAGGCACCACCATGACCGACCAGCACCTCACCGTCCTCGTCGTCGGCGCGACCGGCAGCGTCGGCCGTCACGTCGTCGCGACCGCCGTGGCCGCAGGACACCGGACCCGCGCGCTCGCCCGGACCTCGTACAAGGCGCAGGGACTCGCCCGCGGCGTGGACGTCGTCATCGGCGACCTGACCGACCCGGCCAGCCTGCAGGACGCCGTCGGGGACATCGACGCCGTCGTCTTCACGCACGGCGACAACGGGAACGCCGAAGCGGTCAACTACGGGGCCGTCAAGAACGTCCTCGACGCCCTGCGGGGCCGTCGCGTGCGGATCGCACTGATGACCACGATCGGCGTCACGGCGCTCCGGGACAGCTCCGAGTGGAAGCGCCGCGGCGAACGGCTCGTGCGCGCCAGCGGGAACGAGTACACGATCGTCCGTCCGGGGTGGTTCGACCACAACGACGACGATCAACTCCGCATCGCCCCGCGTCAGGGCGACACGCACCAGACCGGCACCCCGGCCGACGGTGTCATCGCCCGGCGGCAGATCGCTCGGGTCCTCGTCGAGAGCCTCACCAGTCCGGACGCCGAGCACCGCACGTTCGAACTCGTGGCCGATCGAGGGCCGGAACAGCAGGACCTCGGCCCCGTGTTCGCCGCGCTGCCGGCGGACGACCGCGACTCGGTCGACGGTGCCGGTGACGCGGACAACCTGCCGCTCGACCAGGAGCCGCAGCGCGTCGTCGACGACCTCGACCGCGTTCGTCAGAGCGGCACCCGTCGACCCGACCGCCCCTGACCCCGCACCGACGACAGCAACCAGGAGGAGCACCGTGCACATCGAACCCGAGGTCCCGACCAGCAAGAACCCGCCTGAGCGCTTCGCCGGCGACGTGTGGCTCGACCCGATCGCCACCCCGCACGAGGACGGGCAGCACATGACGGTCGCCATGGTCCGTTTCGCCCCAGGGGGCCGGACCGCGTGGCACTCGCACGAGAAGGGTCAGTACCTGCGGGTGACGCAGGGCATCGGCCGGTTCGGTACCCGCACCGGCGGGATCGTCGAGGTCCACCCGGGCCAGACCCTGTACACGCCGCCCGGCGAGGAGCACTGGCACGCGGCGGCACCCGGTGTCTTCATGGAGCACATCGCCATGGTGGAGCGCGGCGACGACCCGGCGACGAGCACCACCTGGCTCGAACACATCACGGACGACGAGTACGAGGGACGCATGCTCTAGGATTAGCACGAGCCAATCCTCTTTCGACAGCAGGGAACCATGCGCAACGACGCCGAAGCCACCCCACCCGGCCGCCTCCTCGCCCCCGGCCAGCGCTGCCGGATCCGGATCTGGAACCGGGCCGACCGCAGTGTGACCACCGTGCACGAGTCCGCCGAGCGCCTGTACGAGGCGCCGAACTGGACCGCCGACGGCCGGCTCGTCCTGAACGCCGACGGGGTGCTGTGGACGATGCCGGCCGACGGCTCCGCCGACCCGAGCGCGGTGGACATCCCCGGCCTCCCGCCGCTCAACAACGACCACGTGCTCGATCCCGACGGTGTCACCGTGCACGTCAGCGCGAACGACTTCCACATCTGGTCCGCACCGCTCGCCGGTGGTCCCGCCACCCGGGTGACCGCTGACGACGGCGGGCTGCACTTCCTGCACGGCGTCAGCCCCGACGGTTCCGAACTCGCGTACGTGCACCTCGATCCGTCCGGTGACGCCGTGTGGTCGTCGGGGACGATCCGGGTGATGGCCGCCGACGGCAGCGCCGACCGCGCGGTGACGACCGAGCCCGCTGCCGCGGACGGCCCGGAGTGGACCCCGGACGGCAGGTGGATCCTGTTCAACACCGAACAGTTCGAGGACGCTCCCGGCCACGCGCAGATCGCACGGGTCCGGCCGGACGGCTCGGGCATCGAGCAGCTCACCGTCGACGAGCACGTCAACTGGTTCCCGCACCCGGCGCCGACCGACGACGCCGCCGTCTACCTGTCCTTCCCACCCGGCACCGAGGGACACCCGGCGGACAAGCGGGTCCGGCTGCGCCTCGTCACCGGTGCCGGACCCGTCAGCACCTGGGGCCCCGAGGTCTGGCAGGCAGCCGAGACCGTCGTCGAGCTCGACGGCGGACAGGGCACCCTCAACGTCAACGGGTGGGCTCCCGACGGGTCCGCCTTCGCCTTCGTCGACTACCCCATCGGAGATGCCGCGTGATCGTCCACACCGTCTGCTTCACGCTCGTCCACGAGCCCGACTCCGCCGGCGAGGCCGCGTTCCTCGCCGCGGCGCGAGCCACCCTGCCGGCGATCCCCGGCGTGCGCGACTTCACGGTGTCGCGGCAGGTGTCGGAGCAGAGTGACTTCCGCTTCCAGTTCTCGATGGCGTTCGCCGACCAGGACGCCTACGCGGCGTACGACGCCCACCCGGCGCACCAGGGGTTCGTCGCCACCCGCTGGGCGGACGAGGTCGCGTCGTTCCAGGAGTTCGACTTCGTACCCCTGCCCGCCTGAGCAGGTGCGGCTCGCGAACGCGAGTCGAGGTGGGACCGGCGGCGGGGGGGGGGGCGCGGCCCGCGCCCCCCCCCCGCCTCCCGTCCGTCACACGGTGACGGCCACCGCTACTGGTTGCTGAAGGCGGCGTCGAACGCGGCCTCCGGCTGCGGCCAGAGCAGCGACCGGATGTGCCCGACCGCTTCGGCGGCGCCGTGCAGGCGGTCCATGCCGGCGTCCTCCCACTCGATCGAGATCGGCCCGGTGTACCCGATGTGCCGCAGGGCGCGGAAGGCGTCCTCCCACGGGATGTCCCCGTGTCCGGTCGAGACGAAGTCCCAGCCGCGGCGTGGGTCGCCCCACGGCAGGTGCGACCCGAGGATGCCCTGGCGGCCGGACGCCGGACGGATCCGGGTGTCCTTGCAGTCGACGTGGTGGATGCGGTCCGCGAAGTCGGTGATGAACCCGACGGTGTCGATGCCCTGCCATGCCATGTGCGACGGGTCCCAGTTGAAGCCGAACGCGTCGCGGTGGTCGATGGCCTCGAGGGCGCGGACGCTCGTCCAGTGGTCGTAGGCGATCTCGGACGGGTGGACCTCGTGGGCGAACCGGACGCCCTCGCCGTCGAAGACGTCGAGGATCGGGTTCCACCGGTCCGCGAAGTCCTGGTAGCCGGCGTCGATGACGTCCTGACCGACCGGCGGGAACATCGCGACGTACTGCCAGATGCTCGACCCGGTGAACCCGACGACGGTGTCCACGCCCATCTTCCGGGCGACCCGGGCCGCGCGCTGCATGTCGGCGGCCGCGCGCTGCCGGACGCCCTCGCCGTCGCCGTCGCCCCAGATCGCCGGGCGGACGATGGCCTGGTGGCGGAAGTCGATCGGGTCGTCGCACACGGCCTGCCCGGCGAGGTGGTTCGAGATCGCCCAGACGCCCAAGCCGTGCCGGTCGAGGACCTCCAGGCGCGAGCGCAGGTAGGCGTCGTCCTCGTCGGCGCGCGCGAGGTCGAGGTGGTCACCCGAGGCGGCGATCTCGAGGCCGTCGTACCCCCACTCGGCGGCGAGGCGTGCGACCTCCTCGAAGGGCAGGTCGGCCCACTGTCCGGTGAACAGGGTGACCGGGTTGGTCGTGGTCGTCATCGTGTCTCCGTTCCGGTGCTGATGCCGGTCCACCGGCCGGTCGTGGCGCTGCGCAGCACGGCGTCGACGACCTCGAGTGAGCGGACGCCGTCCTCGACCGTCGGCAGTCCCTCGGGGGTCTCGCCGCGGGCGGCCGCGTAGGTGTCGGCGCAGAACGCGGCGAACGCGTCCGTCCACCCCTGCGGGTGCCCGGCCGGTGTCCGGTTGAGGCGTGCCTGGTCGGCGGAGACGGACCCCTCGGCTCGGTGCACGGTCGTGGAGCCGTCCTCGCCGCCGAACCACACCGACTCGGGTCGCTCCTGGTCGAACACCCCGGAGCCGGTCGTGCCGTCGACCTCGACCCACAGGCGGTTCTTCCGGCCGGCGGCGACCTGCGACACCACGGCGTTGGCGAGCGAGCCGTCGGCGCCGGCGAAGCTGACGACGGCGGTGTCCTCGGTGCGGACGGGGACGGTGGCCGCGGCGGTGCCGTCCGGTCCGCCGAACGACGCGCCGGCCGTGGACGGGTCCGGACGTTCGGCGTACGCGATCGAGGTGCGGGCCGTGAGTTCCGCGAACCGTGTTCCGGTGACGAATTCGGCCAGGTCGGTCCAGTGCGTTCCGATGTCCGCGAACGCCCGCGAGGCGCCGCCCCGGGCCGGGTCGACCCGCCAGGTCGACGCCGTGGGTGCGACCATCCAGTCCTGCAGGTACGACCCGTGCACGGTGAGGACGCGGCCGAGTGTCCCGGCGGCGATCCGGGCGCGGAGCTCGCGGACCATCGGGTGGTAGCGGTACACGTACGGGACCGTGCTCACGGTGCCGGCGACGCGGACGGCATCGGCGAGTCGACGCGCCTCGGGCAGGGTGGTCGCGACGGGCTTCTCGACGACCGTGTGCAGCCCGGCAGCGGTCAGCGTGACGGCGTAGTCGACGTGGGTGTCGTTCGGCGTGCACACGTGCACGACGTCGGGGCCGGCGGCGACCAGGTCGTCGAGCGAGGCGTACCCGATCGGCACGCCCCACTGCTCGGCGACCTCCCGCGACCGCGCTGCCGACGACCCGAGCAGGCCGACGACGACCGCTCCGGCGTCCCGCGCAGCCCGGACGTGTGCGGCCGCGATCATGCCCGATCCGATCACCGCGACGCGCAGTGCCGTCACCGGCGCCCCTCGAGGAACGCCCGGATCCCGGCGACGACGAGTTCGTGGTCCTCCATCGAGGACAGGCCGGAGGCGGTCGCGGCCGCGACGACCCCGACGCCGCGGACCCGGATCGGGAACGAGCCACCGGTCACGGCGTAGTCCGAGCCGAGCCAGCCGATCGCGGCGGGGTCGACCCCGGCAGCGGACAGTCGGGCGTCGACCAGCGCGCTCGAGGCCTCCATCCGGAGCACCACGGCGGCCTTCCGGTCGATCCAGACGTCCTGGTCGGGGGTGATCCCGGGCAGTGCGGCGCGGAAGAGTCGGAGTCCCGGGCGCCGGATGTCGATGCCGACACCGTGTCCGGCGTCGGCGGCGATCCCGCGGAGGACCAGGCCGAGCTCCCAGGCGTCGTCGTGGGTGAACGTGTCGAGCACGAGCTCGCGCTCCTGCTGTTCGAGGGTGGTGATGAGGTCGGACATCGTCGTCTCCTGCTCAGCCCGCGGCGATCTGCGCGCGGGCGGTGTCGATGGTCTCGAGGATCGAGATCGTCTCGTCGAGGGTGTGCAGCGGGGACTCCGTACGACCCTCGCCGACGAAGCGTGCCAGCGCGGTGGCCTCCCACGCCAGGGCGGCGAAGCCCCGGAGCGGTGTCGGGTCCTCCCAGTGCTGCACGGGCGAGCCGTGTGCGGCGGCCGAGATGGTGAAGGTCGCGGGGTTGTAGAAGGGTCCGGCGAAGTCGATGGTGCCGGCGGTTCCGGCGATCGACGCGGTCGTGGGCGTCCGGGCGGCGATGGTCGTGTGGAGCAGCGCCTGCGCCTGGTCCGCGTACTCCAGCACGAGGGAGCCGGAGGCGTCGACGCCGGACTCGGTCATCGCCCCGCGCGCCGTGACCCGCGTCGGAGCGCCGAGCACCGTGGACGCGAACTGCACCGCGTAGATGCCGAGGTCGAGCAGGGCGCCGCCCCCGAGCTCGGGACGGAACAGCCGGTGGTCCGGGCCGAAGGGGATCGCCTGGCCGTGGTCGGCGAGGACGCTGCGGACCTCGCCCAGGGCGCCGTCGGCGAGCAGGGTGCGGAGGACGGACGCCTGGGGGAGGTACCGGCTCCACATCCCCTCCATCGCGAGGACCCCGGCGGCGCGGGCGGCGTCGGCGACCTGGCGAGCCTCGGCGGCCGTGACGGTGAACGGCTTCTCGACGAGGACGTGCTTGCCGGCGGCGATCGCTGCGAGCGCGGTCGAGGCGTGGTCGCTCTGCGGCGTCGCGATGTACACGACGTCGACGTCGGGGCGTGCGAGCAGCTCGTCGACGCTGCCGAGGGCGGTCTCGATCCCGTGCTCGGTGGCGAACGCGGTCGCGCGGTCGAGCGAGCGCGAGGCCACCGCGACCAGGCGCTGCGCGGTGTGGGACCGGATCGCGGTGGCGAACTCGCCCGCGATCCACCCGGGGCCGACGATGCCCCATCGCAGGACGGGCTCGCCCGAGCCGGTGGTGAAGAGGTCGGGTTCTGGCAGGACCGTGGGGATCATCGTGCTCCAGTGCTCGCGTTGCCGTGGATCTCCGACGAGTGGTGGCAATCTCGTTTGGCACGAGATAACATCGCCGTCGTCGTCAGGTTAGCACGAGCCAAATCCGATCACCGATGATCGGGTTCCGACCGGACGACGTGGACACGACCCAAGGAGGAGTCGCATGTCGACACGGCTGCCGGCCCACCCGTTCACCACCGCCACCCCGACCCAGAACGTCAGCGCTTGGTACCTGACCGCGCTCGGACTCGCCCAGTTCGGCATCTACGTGGCGATCCTGTCGCCGGTCTTCGTGAGCATGCAGCTCAAGGCGCAGGCGCTCGACCCCGCTGATCCGGCGTCCGTCATCGGCGTCGCGCTCCCGCTCGGCTCCCTCGGCGCGATCATCGGCAACCCGCTGTTCGGCGCGCTCAGCGACCGGACGCGCACGCGCTGGGGTCGCCGCCGGCCGTGGCTGCTCGCGGGCATCCTGGTGCTGCTCGGCGGGCTCACGATGGTCGCGTTCTCCCCGAACGTCGGCGCGCTGACCGTCGCGTGGCTCATCTGTCAGCTCGGGTCGAACGCCGCGTTCTCGGCGATGATGGCGAGCTGGGCGGACAACGTCCCCGAGCTGCAGCGCGGCCGTGCCGCGAGCGTCATCGGCTTCGCCCAGAACGTCGCGATCCTGGCAGGCACCTACGCGGCGGTGCTGCTCGTGCAGAACCTGCCGCTGCTGTTCATCCTGCCCGGTGTCCTCGGGGTGCTCTGCGTCGTCGTGTACGTCTTCGTCACGCCCGACCGCCTCCCCGAGACCCGTCCGAAGCCGTTCTCGTGGCTGACCATCCTGCGGACGTTCTGGACGAACCCGATCAAGCACCCCGACTACGGCATGGCCTGGTGGTCCCGCTTCCTCATCACGCTCGCGACGTTCCTGTTCACGACGTTCCGCCTGTTCTACATGGAAGACCACATCGGACTCACCACGGCGCGGGCCACGTCGGCGATCGCACTCGGCGTGCTGCTGTACACGATCGCGCTGCTCGTGGGGACGGTGTTCTCCGGCTGGGCGTCGGACCGGCTGCGACGCCGGAAGGTGTTCGTCGCGGGCTCCACGGTGCTGTTCGGGGTCGGCCTCGTCGTCCTCGTCTTCGCGAACGACATCGCGCACTTCTACGCCGCCGAGGTCGTCATGGGCTTCGCCTACGGCATCTACGTCGCCGTCGACAGCGCGCTGGTCGTCGACGTCCTGCCCGAACCGGACAAGCCCGGCAAGGACCTCGGAGTGATGAACATCGCGAACTCGCTCCCGCAGTCGATCGCACCCGGCCTCGGGGCACTGCTCCTCGGGGTGGGCGCCGGCGACAACTACGAGGTGCTGCTGTGGGTCGCCGGGATCGTCGCGCTCGTCGGCGCGGCCGTGGTCCTGCCCATCCGCAGCGTGCGCTGAGTCCAGCGGGACCTCGTCAGGGACGGGAGGCGCGGTGCGGGCCCGCCCCCCGCCTCCCGTCCGTCAGACGCTCGCGGCAGGACCCGTCGACTCGCGCACCACGAACCCGGTGGGCGTCGCGACGCGACGGCGCGCGCCGCCGTCGCCGTCGGTCCGGTCCACGACGGCCGAGAGCGCCGCGTCCACGGTCGCCTCGACGTCCTGGTGCACCGAGGTCAGCCGGTGGTAGCTGAGCGACGCGAGGTAGCTGTCGTCGAACCCGACCACCGACACCCGGCCGGGGACCTCGACGCCCTGCTGGGCGAACACGGCGAGGAGCCCGGTGGCGCACTGGTCGCCGCAGCAGACGACGGCGGTCGGCAACGACTCGCGCGCGACGAGCGAGCGGGCGGCCGCGGCACCGCCCTCCTCGCTGAAGCCGGACGGGACGACGTCGACCTCGTCGTCGAGGCCGCAGGCCGCCATCGCGCCGCGGTAGGCGGTGGCGCGGTCCCGGCCGACCAGTCCGTCCTCGCCGCCGACGTAGGCGATCCGGCGGTGGCCGAGGCCGACCAGGTGCTCGACGGCCGCGCGGAGTCCGCCGGCCTCGTCGACGTGCACGTTGTCGGCGTACGGCGCGTCCGTCCACTCGCCGAGCAGGACGACGGGCACCAGGCGGCTCGCGTCCTCGAGCGCGGTCGTGCCGGGGTCCGGGTTGAACACGACGAGCGCCTCGACGCGCTCGCCGAGCAGGTCGGCCACGATCTCGTCCGTCGAGCGGTCCGCACCCGCGGGGCCGAGCGCGACGCCGAACCCCTGCTCGGCTGCGCGGGCGAAGAGCCGCTCCACGAACCGGACCTGGAAGGGGTTCCGCATGCTGAACACGGCGCCGATGAGCCGGGTCCGTCCCTCACGCAGGAGGCGAGCGGAGGTGTGCGGCCGGTACCCGAGCTCGGCGGCCGCGGCGAGGATCCGTTCGCGGGACTCGGCACTCGGCCCCGGCGCTCCCCGGAGCACGAGCGACACGAGCTGCCGGGACATCCCGACGTGCTCGGCCACGTCGCGCATCGTCGGGAGGCGCCCCGTTCCGTGCGGGCGCCGCTCGGGGCCGTCGGTCTCCGTCGTCACGGTGCGATCCTCCCACGAGCCCCGGGCCGGCACGTCGCGGGGCGCGCTCGGCGTGGCACCTGCTCGTGACGCGTCACGACGAGGTCCGGACCGGTGACGGGTCGCAGCCGTCCGGAGGGGGAGGCGTGACGGTCCCGATGCCGTCGGGGACGAACCGGCGAGCGGTGTTCACACCGTCCCGGTCGTGTCCGTCGTCGCGCCGGCCGCAGCGGCGCTCTCGCTCGCGGCGATGCTCCCGAGCAGCCGGACGCGCTCATCGCTGGGTGATCCGGGCACGGTCGTGTACCCGTACATCGTCCATCCCGGGCTGTCCGGCAGCTGCATCGCTTCGAAGGCCACCTCGACGTCGCCGACCTCGGGATGGTGCAGTCGCTTCGTGCCGGATCGGTGGAAGTGGACGTCGTGCGCGGCCCAGCGGCGGCGGAAGTCGTCGCTGCGCGTGACGAGCTCGCCGATGAGGTCCGTCAGGTCACGATCGTGCGGGTTCTTGCCGGCATGGCTGCGCATCGAGGCGACGAGGCTCGAAGCGCCCTGCTCCCAGTCGACGTAGAAGTTCCGCGACGCCGGGTTCAGGAACGTGAAGCGGGCGTTGTTGCCCTGGTTCGCGGGGTCGTCGAGGAGTGGGGAGAGCAGCGCGCGGCCGAGTGCGTTCGTCGCGACGACGTCGGTGCGGCGGTCCTGGACGATGGTCGGCGTGCCGGTGATCGTGTCGAGGAAGCGCTGCAGGCTCGGGCGGACGACGTGGTCGGTCGACTTCGGCGTGCGTCGTCGCACCGGGACGGGGGAGTCCCCACGGGCGAGGTCGAGCAGGTGGTCGGTCTCGGCCTCGTCGAGCTGCAGTGCGCGGGCCAGGGCGTCGAGGACCTCGGCGGAGACCCCGGCCAGGTGGCCACGCTCCATCTTCGCGTAGTAGTCGGAGCTGACGCCGGCGAGCATCGCCAGCTCTTCACGTCGGAGCCCGGGCACACGTCGACGGCCGCCACCGATGATGCCTGCGCGCTCCGGCGTGATCCGAGCACGCCGACTCTGCAGGAAGTCGCTGATCTCGGTGCTGTGCCGGGAGCCGTCACTCGCGGGGCCGTGGTGCTGGTCCATCCCACCACGCTACGCGCCTGCGACGGTGGGAAGGAGGGACCGCTGGTACAGGGAAAGCCCGTCACTGCCGCCCGACGGCGCAGCGCGATGGACTGTCGTCCATGACCGCCGCCCCCGACACCGCACCCACCGCGACAGCACGACCCGCGTCCCCACGCGTGGTGCACCGGACAGTCGTCCTCGCCATCGTCCTCGTCAGCTACTTCATGATCGTCCTCGACAACTCGATCATCTTCACCGGGCTGCCCGAGATCCAACGCGGGATGGACCTGTCGCCGACGGCGCTGTCGTGGGTGCAGAACGCGTACACGCTCGTCGTCGGCGGCCTGCTGCTGCTCGGGGCCCGGGCCGGTGACCTCCTCGGACGCCAGCGGGTGTTCGTCGTCGGACTCGCGCTGTTCGGGCTCGCGTCGTTGCTCGTCGGGACGGCGCAGAACGAGGCGTGGATCATCGCCGCCCGGGCGTTCCAGGGCATCGGCGCGGCGGTCGTCGCGCCGTCGTCGCTGTCGCTCATCACCTCGACGTTCCCGGCCGGACCGGAGCGGACCCGAGCCGTCTCGCTCTACGGCACCACCGCCGGAGTGGGCGCGAGCCTGGGCATGGTGGTCGGGGGAGCGCTCGCCGGGTTGGTCTCGTGGCGTGCCGGGTTCTTCATCAACGTCCCGATCGCCGTGGTGATGATCGTCCTCGCCGTCCGGTACCTCCCGCAGGTCGCGCCGACGCGCGGACGCTTCGACCTGCTCGGCGCGATCACGTCCACCCTGGGCATGGGCGCACTCGTGTACGGCATCGTGAACGGCGGCGACCGCGGGTGGGGAGCGACGGCGACCCTCGTGCCGATCGTCGTCGGCGTGGTCGTCCTCGCGGTGTTCGTGCTCGATGAGTGGCGCGCGGTCCACCCGATCATGCCGCTCCGCCTCTTCGCCGACGCCGGCCGATCCGGTGCGGCGATCGCCCGACTGCTGTTCGCCGGGACCGGCATCGCGTTCTTCTTCTTCACGACGCAGTTCCTGCAGGGTGTGTACGGCTGGACCGCGCTCCAGGCAGGCGTCGCGTTCCTCCCGATGACGCTCCTGCAGTTCGCCGTCTCGCTGTTCGTCCCCCGCCTCACCCGCAGGTTCGGCAACGCGGTCCTGGTCGCGGTCGGGATCGCCGTCGTCCTGGTCGCGGTGCTCTGGCTCAGTCGGATCACGCCGGACGTCGGCTACCTCGCCGGGTTCGCCGGCCCGCTCGTGCTCTTCGGCATCGGGCAGGGACTCTGCTTCGGGCCGCTGACCGCAGCCGGGATCGCGGGCGCTCCGGCCGAGGACGCCGGCGCTGCCTCCGGCCTGGTCAACACGGCACACCAGCTGGGTTCCACGCTCGGCGTCGCGGTCCTCACCGCGGTCGGTGCCGGTGCAGCGAGTCTCTCCGGCCGGGTGTCGGACGCCTACACCGGCGGCTCGGTCATGCTCGCGATCGCACTCGTCGCGACGCTCGTGCTCGTGCTGCCGTCGGACCTCCGTGCGCGTCGTCGGGCGGGGAGCCGTCCCTGACCACGTCGGAGATCACGAGACCGGGTCGCCGGTCGGTGGCTCCTCCGACCGTGCGGGTGCACCGGGCAGCGCCCGCTCCGGCAGCCAGATCGTGAACGTCGACCCGGTGCCGGCGCGACTGGTCAGCCGGAGACGGCCCTCGTGGCTCTCGACGATCTGTCGTGCGATCGACAGCCCGAGCCCGGTCCCCGTCGAACGATGCGTCTCGTCGGCACTCCGGAAGAACCGGTCGAACACGCGGGCACGTTCGTCCTCGGCGATGCCGGGTCCCTCGTCACGCACCGCGATCCAGGCCCAGCCGCGGTTGCTCCCGACGCCGATGGTGATGGT
Source organism: Curtobacterium sp. USHLN213 (assembly GCF_037144815.1). NCBI lineage: Bacteria > Bacillati > Actinomycetota > Actinomycetes > Micrococcales > Microbacteriaceae > Curtobacterium > Curtobacterium sp. USHLN213. The sequence continues at coordinate 143,389 of NZ_JBBCYQ010000008.1, forward strand.
CGAACCGGTCGGCGCGAGCCGGACCGCGTTCGACAACAGGTTGCCGAGAGCCCGGGCGAGCGCATCCGGGTCGGCGAAGACGACGGGGCCACCGTTGATGCGCTCGTGCACGGCGAGGTCACGTCGGTCCGCCAGCACGCGGTACTCGGAGGCCACGGCCCGTGCGAGCTCGGCGACGTCGACGTCCCGGTCGGTGAACGCCTCGGAGCGTGCGCGCGCGGTGGCGAGGAGGTCCTCGAGCAGTCGGATCATCCGGTGCGTCGACTGCAGCACCACCGTCGCAGCGGCGCGGCGTTCCTCCGGCGTCGCATCGTCGTCGGCGAGGACGGCCTCGACGTTCGACTGCACGACCGCCACCGGGTTGCGGAGCTCGTGCGAAACGTCCTCGACGAGCATCCGTTCCGCGCGGAACGCACTGTCGAGCCGATCGAGCATGCCGTCGATGGTGTCCGCGAGCGTGTGCAGTTCGTCCGGAGGGCCCGATGCGTCGATGCGTCGGGACAGGTCCGTCGCGGTGATCTCCTGCGTCGCCTTGGCGATGGCGTCGACCGGGCGGAGCGCTCGCCCCGCGACCCACCACCCGATCACGAGGCTCAGCGCGAACATCACGACCAGGGCGACGATCGAGTACGTCTGCAGCGACTGCAGCGACGCGTAGTTGACCGCCCGCTGCACCGTCTCGAGGTCGGCGACCTGGAACTGCTCGCCGGGCTTGTAGACGATGGTGCCGTCGGCGGTCTTGTAGAACTTCTTGATCGTCACCGGGTTGAGGGGCGCGGCGCTGACCGTGCTCGAGAGCGCGACGTAGACCGCGGCGAGTGCTGCGGCCGTGATGCCGAAGAGGACCGCGCTGTAGGTCAGGGTGAGCCGCATCCGGATGGTGCGCGCCCAGGTCGGGAGTCGGAGGAAGCGTCGGCCGCCGAACTCGCGACGCGCACGATCGAGCGCGGTCACGACGCTGAGCCGACCGCCGGCGACCCCAGGACCTCGTGCTCGACCGGAGGCGTGAGGTCGCGCAGCCGGTAGCCGCGGCCGACGACGGTCTCGATCGCCGGGTCTTCGTCGTCGACGGTGAGCTTCCGGCGGAGCGTCCCGACGGTGACCCGGACGGTCTGCGTGAACGGGTCGGCGTTCTCGTCCCAGACGTGCTCGAGGAGTTCCTCGGCGGGGACGACGTACCCGATCCGACCCAGCAGGTAGCGCAGGACGCCGAACTCCTTCAGCGTGAGCGCGAGCTCGCGGTCGCCGCGTCGGGCGAGTTGCCGGGCGGTGTCGAGGACGACGGGGCCGTCGACGAGCACCGACGACGCCGCCTCGCCGGCGCGGCGGGTGAGCGCGCGCATCCGCGCCGTCAGCTCGACGAGCGCGAAGGGCTTGACCAGGTAGTCGTCGGCGCCGAGGTCGAGGCCTCGCACCCGGTCCCGGAGCTGTCCGCGGGCGGTGAGCATGAGGATGCGCGGGCCGACGTCGGTGACGTCGGTCGGGCCTCCGGGCTCGTGACCGGAGGGGGAGGACGGACCGGCGACGAGCCGGCCGGAGCGGATGTCGTCGGCGAGGTCGAACCCGGTGCCGTCGGGCAGGTTGACGTCGAGCAGGACGATGTCGTACTCGGTCACCGCGAGCTTCTCGCGAGCGTCGGCCAGCCGCAGCGCGGTGTCGACGGCGTAGCCCTCCCGCTGGAGGGCGACACGGAGTGCACTGACCAGTCCGGCCTCGTCCTCCACCAGCAGCACCCGCATGGAGAGAACCTAACCGCGCGTGCTGCGTGGCAACAGGGACTGCCGGAACACCCTTTTCGGTCGGGTTTCGCTCCGGCTTCCCGTCGTTTTCGCCCCTCCGAGCTGGAGTGGGGACACCCGAACGACAGGAGGACACCCCATGACCGACGCAGCACATGCAGCACCGTTCCCGTCCGCAGCAGCCGTCCTCGAACGCGCGCTCTTCGAGGTGAAGCACGTCATCGTCGGACAGGACGCGATGGTCGAGCGCATGATGATCGGCCTGCTCGCCCGCGGCCACGTCCTGCTCGAGGGCGTGCCGGGTGTCGCGAAGACCCTGGCCGTCCGCACCCTCGCGACCGTCGTGGGTGGGGACTTCGTCCGCCTGCAGTTCACCCCGGACCTGATGCCGTCGGACATCGTCGGCACCCGGGTCTGGCGACCGTCCACCGAGACGTTCGACGTCGAACGGGGTCCCGTCTTCGCGAACCTGGTCCTCGCCGACGAGATCAACCGTGCCCCCGCGAAGGTGCAGTCGGCGCTCCTCGAGGCGATGGCGGAACAGCAGGTCTCCATCGGTGGGCAGACGCACCGGCTGCCCGATCCGTTCCTGGTGCTCGCGACGCAGAACCCGATCGAGAACGACGGCGTCTACCAGCTCCCGGAGGCGCAGCGCGACCGGTTCCTGCTCAAGGTCGACGTGGACCACGCCGACGAACTCGAGGAACTCACCATCGTGCAGCGGATGAGCGCCGTGCGGCCCGTCGCGCAGCAGATCCTGACGATCGACGAGGTCCGCCGGCTGCAGGTGGAGGCGGAGCAGGTCTTCGTGCACCACGCCGTTGCGCTGTACGCGGTGCAGCTCGTGATGGCCACCCGGCACCCGCACCGGTACGGCATCCACACCCTCGACGGCGTCCTCGAGTACGGCGTCAGCGCTCGTGGATCACTCGGACTCGTCGCCGCGGCGCGGGCGCTCGCACTCCTGCGCGGGCGGGACTACGTCCTTCCCGGCGACGTCGCGGACGTCGCCTCGGACGTCCTCGCGCACCGTCTCGTCCTCGCCTTCGACGCCGTCGCCGACGGTGTCGACCCCCGGACCGCGGTCGACACCGTGCTGCAGGTCGTGCCGCAGCCCCGCGTCGCGACAGCCGGGGACCCGAACGCGGTCGCGGCGGGTGACGGAACGCAGTACCCCCCAGCTGCGCAGCCCCCCGCCGCGGCCGCTCCCGCCACCGACCGCGCGGCGGCGCGGTCGGACGACGGCGGCCGCCGATGACCGAGGAGCTCGCGTTCCGGCGCCTCGACCTCACCGTCCGACGGCGCATCGACGGTGCGTTCCAGGGCGACCACCCGGGCCTCACGATCGGCACCGGCAGCGACGCCGAGGAACTCGTCCGGTACCAGCCGGGCCACGACGTCCGCCGGATCGACTGGAACGCCAGCGCCCGCGCCGGTGAGCCCTACGTCTGGCTCACCCGAGCCGAGCACGCGCTCGAGACCTGGGTCCTCGTCGACCGGACCCCCAGCATGGCCTTCGGCACCACCACCCGCGAGAAGGCCGACGTCGCCACCTGGGTCGCCGCGGCCGTCGGACTGCTCACGCGGGGCGGCGGCGACCGGGTCGGCGTCGGCCTCGTCGGACGGGACGGGGTCCGATGGCAGGCTCCCGGCCCCGGACGGATCGCCGCGCGGCGGATGCTCCGCGCCCCGGACCACGACCGCGACGGCGTCTCCGCCACCGACCTCGCCGCGGCGCTCACCCGGCTCGCCGCACAGGCGCCCCGACGTGGCCTCCGCGTCGTCGTCTCCGACCTCCTCGACCCCACGGGGGAGCCGTCCGGGCCGTTCGGCTGGGAAGGACCGCTCCGGAAGCTCGCCGCCCGGCACGACGTCATCGTCGTCGAGACCGTCGACCCGAGGGAACTCGAACTCCCGGACGTCGGTGACGTGCTGCTCACGGATCCCGAATCCGGTGCCCAGCGCGAGGTCTCCACCTCCGATCGCCGCATCCGCGACGCGTACGCCGCAGGCGCCGCCGCGCACCGGGAGGCGACCGCGGCGGCCGTCCGCAGCGCCGGCGCCGACCACCTCGTGCTCCGCACCGACGACGACCTCGCCCGGGTCCTCACCCGCTTCGTCCACCGTCGGCACCGCACCCCCACCCGACCAGCCCGGAGGACCCGATGACCTTCACCACCCCGTGGTTGCTGCTCGCACTGATCCCGGTCGCCGCGCTCGCGATCGCGTACGTCCTCGTGCAACGCCGCCGCCAGCGCTACGCCGTCCGGTTCGCCACGCTGCCGATGCTCGACAAGCTCGTGCCGAAGCGCCCTCGCTGGCGTCGGCACCTGCCCGCCGCGCTCGTCCTGCTCGGGCTGGGGAGCCTCGGCGTCGCCGCCGCGCAACCCCAGCTCGACATCCGCGTCCCCTACGAACGCGCGACCGTCATCGTCGCGATCGACACCTCGGGGTCGATGCAGGCCGACGACGTGCGACCGAACCGCCTCGAGGCGGCGAAGTCCGCCGCCGAGCAGTTCGTCGCCGAGATGCCCGAGACCTTCAACGTCGGCGCGATCAGCTTCGCCGGCGGTGCCGAGGTGATCGCACCGGCGACCGAGGACCACGAAGCGGTCCGCGACGCGATCGCCGCGCTGGACGACGGAGGCGGCGGGACCGCGATCGGCGAAGCCGTGCTCGAGGCCGTCGACGAGGTCGACCGGATCAGTGCCGACGGAGCGGCCGCAGGACCGTCGCCGACCCCGTCCGCCGGCGACGAGGCCGAGCGCGTCCCCGCGCGACTCGTGCTGCTCTCCGACGGTGCGAACACCGCCGGCCGGGACCCCTCCGCAGCAGCACAGGCCGCCCGCGAGGCCGGACTGCCCGTCTCCACCATCGCTTACGGCACCGCCGACGGCGTCGCCGACCTCTGGGGTGGACAGCAGGCGGTGCCCGTCGACGAGACCACGCTCCGGCAACTCGCCGACGACACCGACGGTCGGTTCTACCGCGCCGAGAGCACCGACGAGCTCCGCAACGTCTACCAGGACATCGGATCCTCCATCGGTTGGCACGTCGAACCCGTCGACATCACGCCGTACCTGGCGCTGCTCGGCCTGCTCCTCGCCGTCGTCGCCGGCGCGTTCTCCCTCCGCTGGTCCTCCCGCATCATCTGACCGACAAGGACAGGCCATGACCAACCAGCCAGACGGCATCGGACGGCCCCGCGGGCCGCAGACCTGGATCGCCGGGTCACCCGACGTGCCACAGGACGGACGGGAGGCGCGCCGCACCCCCGCACCGCGCCTCCCGTCCTCCTTCCCCGCCATCCCGGAGCCGCAGCCGGCCCCCGCCGACGCGACCGGATCCGGCGAGCTGCGCCCGCAGCGACGGTGGCGGTCCGCCGGGATCCTCGTCGCCGCGATCGCGCTCGGCGGAGCCGCCGGGACCACCGGCGCCCTCCTCGTCGCCCCGGACGCGACCAGCGCGCCGACCGTGCTGCGACAGACGCAGCAGGCGCCGTCCGCGACCTCGACGCAGGGCGATGCCGAGGCCGCTGCGCAGCGGATGCTCCGCAGCGTGGTCCAGGTGCGGACGACCTCAGGGTCGGGATCAGGGTTCGTGATCGACGATGCCGGTCACGTCATGACGAACCACCACGTGATCGACGGCGCCGAACGCGTGTCGCTCGTGCTGCCCGACGGCAGCGCGGTCCCCGGCCGGGTCCTCGGCGGCGACGAGGACAGCGACATCGCCGTCGTCGAAGCCCAGGGCCTCGCCGTCCCGGCGGTCGAGCTCGGCGTCAGTGACGACCTCCGCATCGGCCAGCAGGTCATCGCCGTCGGATCGCCGCTCGGACTCAACGGCACCGTCACGTCCGGCATCGTGAGCGCACTCGACCGCACCTCGCAACGGTCGACGCAGCCGCTCCTGCAGACCGACGCCTCCATCAACCCGGGCAACTCCGGCGGGCCACTCGTCGACCTCGACGGCCGCGTCATCGGCGTGAACAGCTCGATCGCGACCCTCGGCTACAGCTCCGGGAACATCGGCATCGGCTTCGCGATCCCGATCGACGACGCCGCGCGGATCGCGACGGAGATCATCAACGGGTGACCGCAGGGTCCCGGTCGGTGTCGCCGACAGCGGTGGAGGTGCCGTCAGCCGACCGGAGCCGGGGGGACGGTCAGCCGCATGACGGTCTTGCTCGTGCCGATGTGGCGCTCGAACGTGAAGCCCGCCTGCTCGAACATCGCCCTCGTGCCGTTGTGCAGGAAGGACGACGAGGTCCGCTTGCCGCTGCCGTCCCGGGTGCCGAGTTCCACGTCGTCCCTGCGGCGGGGCACCTTCCGCACCTGGAGGCACCCGCGGCCACGTGGGCGGTCCTCGACCCCTTCCTCGCCGCGCACTGAACACCGCGTGGGGCGTTCACCGGCCGCTCGGCCGCTCGGCCGCTCGGCCGCTCAGCGGCGCGGGTGGACGCGCCGCCGAGCGGCGATGCGTCACTTCGAGCTGGGGCGGCCGGGGATGTGGCTGAGGATCGACTTCGAGAACCCGCCGTCGACGCAGATGTCCTGGCCCGTGACGTAGCCGGCGAGCGGCGACACGAGGAACTCGATGACGTTGGCGATGTCGAGGGGATCGCCGATCCGATGCAGCGGGATGATCGCTTCCCGCGCTGCCTTCACGTCCGGGTCCAGGTACATCTTCTCGGTCATCGCGGTCCGGGTCATGCCGGGGGACACCACGTTCACGCGGACGCCGTCGGGCGCCCACTCGAGGGCGAACGTCTGCGCCATCAGGGTCAACGCCGCCTTCGTCGGGCTGTACGGTCCGGAGCCGGCGTGGGGGAGCTGTCCGGACATCGACGAGGTGAAGCACGCGGCGCCACCGCTGGCTTGGAGGTGCGCGAAGCTCGCCTTCGCCAGGAGCCACGCGCCGCGGAGGTTGACCGCGAACATCTCGTCCCAGTCCTCGAGGCTGACGTCGTTCAGGGGTGCGGGGTTCGCGACGCCGGCGTTCGCGACGAGGGCGTCCAGGCCACCGAACGCCTCCACGGTGTCGCCGACGAGCCGGCTCGGGACCGCAGGGTCACCGAGGTTCCCGGTCAGGGCGATGGCGGTGCCGCCCATGCCGCGGATGGTCCCGACGACCTCCTGCTGACGATCGTTGGCCTCGTGCCCGGCGACGGCGATCATCGCCTGCTCGCCCCGGGCCAACGCAGCCTCTGCGAGTCGCACGCTCGCCGCTGCGCCGATGCCGCTGCTTCCGCCGGTGACCAGTGCTCTCATTGCCGTTCTCCTTCGTGGTGTGTGTGTCGGGGATCGTGGGCGGCGTTCAGGCCGCGACGTCCCAGCCGGTGGTGCGCAGTTCGGTCATCGCCTTGTCGAACTCCAGCACGGGGTTCTCCTCGCGGATGACCTCGAGCACGACGTTCTCGGTACCGATCGTCGAGTCGACCGCAGCGCCGAGCGCTCGCCAGTCGATGATCCCGGTGCCGATGGGGTCGTGTCCCCAGGTCTCCAGGCCGGTGTCGGAGACGTGCATCAGCGCGATGGAGTCGGCGTGCGCGAGGAGACCGGCGACCGGGTCCTCCTCGATGAACGCGGCGTTCGCGGCGTCGTACACGATGCGGAGCGCATCGTCGTCAACGGTGCTGACGATCCGGGCGAGGTCGCCGATCGTCGGGGCGAAGCAGTACGGCGTGTTCTCGAAGAGGAGCCGCTGTCCGCTCCGGCGAGCGATCGGGAGGAGTTCCTCGAGGCTCTCGTACATCCAGCCGTGGACCTGGTCGACCGTCGGCGAGATCATGGGCCGCCGTGTGCCCGGGGAGATGACGACGTCCCGGGCACCCCACTCCGCGGCCAGGTCGATCACGGAGGCGATGTGCTCGATGCTATTGCGCCGCATGCTCGCCGCGGGGCTCGCGAGGTTCAGGTCGTACCCGCCGGCGTTGAGCGACCGGATGGACGCCCCCGCCTGGTCGAGACGAGCGCGCGTCGACGCCCGTTCGGCGGCGTCGATCTCCTCCGGCCAGCAGTGCGGAGAGCTGATCGGGATCTCGAACGTCGTGTAGCCGTGGTCGATCAGTTGGGAGATCGCATCGGTGGCCGTCGCGGACCAGAGGTAGGAGAAGGTGTTGATGATCATGTGGGACTTCCGTTCGGTTCTGTGCCGCTGTCGTTCCGGGTCCTCGTCGGGCTAGACCTGCGAGGACTCGTTCTGCACGTCCGTCGTGTCGGCGGTCGTCTTCGCGGACTTGTCCTCGACGACGGCGATGCTGTCCGTCACGGAGACGGTTGCCTGCGGGTTCCGGCTGCCGGTCTCGGGGAGGGTGAAGTACACGACGAGGCAGATCGCGACGATGACGATCATGTAGACGGCGACGAGCATCGGGTGACCGGAGCCGACGAACGCTGCCGCGATGAGCGGTGCGGTGCCGCCGAAGACCGCGATGACGATCTGGTGCGCGAACCCGATGCCGGAGACGCGGACGGCCGCCGGGAAGAGCTCGGCCTGGATGGTGGGGTAGACGGCCTGCCAGATGCCGAGGACCACCCATCCGGAGGCGGCCACCAGGATGTAGACGCCGAAGCCGGGCTGGTTCAGGAGCAGCAGGAGCGGGTAGAAGAGGACGACCATGCCGATCGCGCCGATGATCGGGAAGATCTTCCGGCGACCGAGACGGTCCGACAGGTAGCCGGTGAGCGGGACGGTGATCACGAGCAGGACCAGGCCGATGACGCTGCCGGCGAGGGTCTGCGACAGGTCCCGACCGGAGGTCAGGTTGGCGTAGGTCGGCAGGAACGTCGCCCACGTGTAGTAGGCCACAGCGGGGGCGGACAGCGCGGCCGTCTGGATGATCGCCTTGGGGTGGTTGCGCAGCAGCTCGAGGAGCTTCTTCGGTGCGGACTTCTGGTCGACCGCGGCACTGGCCTCGAACTCCGGGGATTCGTCGGATCGGGCTCGCATGATGAGACCGATGACGCCGATGAGCCCGCCGAAGATGAACGGGATCCGCCATCCGTACGACGCGAGCGCGTCGGGGGCGAACGCTGAGGTGACGATCGCAGCGGCGCCGGTCGCGGCGAGGGTGGCGAGGCCGCTGGCGAGGTTCGTGAGGGACCCGAAGAGGCCGCGTCGCTTCGCCGGCGCGTGCTCGACGAGGTACGCGATGGCGCTCTGCCCCTCGCTGCCCGCGGAGATGCCCTGGAGGATGCGGGCGACGACGAACATGATCGGGGCGAGGACGCCCACGGTCGCGTACGGCGGCGTCAGCCCGATGATCAGGGCGCCGAGCGCCATTCCCGAGATGCCGAGTGCCATGATGCGTCGTCGTCCGTACCGGTCAGCGATCGGCGAGATGATGATGCCGCTGAGCGGGCGGACGACGAAGCCGATCGCGTAGGTGAGGAACGCGGCGATGAGTGACGCGAAGGCGGAGTGCGACGGGAAGATCTGCGCGGAGAAGATCGCGGCGAGCAGGCCGTAGACGTACCAGTCGTACCACTCGACGAAGTGGCCGACGGTGCCGGCGACGAGGTTCTTCGTGCGGCCCTTGTGCGCGAGGGGATCGGTGCTGTCCGGAGCGGACGGGTCCGGCGTGGAGTGCGAGGTCGTCATTGAACTCTCCTGTTCGAGTGGTCGTCGTGCGTTCGGGGCACGCCGAGGTTCGACGCGAGGGCGCGCCGGAGAAGGGGACCTCCACGGGCGGGAGGACGCGGGGGTCGGGAGGTGCGGTGCGGGTTCGGTCTACGCGCTGACGGATTCCGAGGTGAGGTACGCGTAGGACGGCCAGGTGGCGGCGATCTCGTCGGCCGCCGCGATGACGGCCGGTGCGAGGTCGGCCAGACGGGCCCGGGTCATGCGCACGGACGGGCCGGCGATGCTGATCGTGCCCGTGGCGGGACGGTCACGCCCGGCGCCGAAGATGGGGGCGGCCACGGCACTGATGCCCGGGTCCATCTCCTCGTAGGTGGTGGCGTACCCGCGGTGTCGCACCGACGCGAGCTCCTCGGCGAGTGCCTCGGGGTCGACGACGGTCCGCGGGGTCTGCGGGGTGAGGTGGTGCTGGTCGATGACCCGCTGCACCTCGTCCGGGGTGAGCGTGGCGAGCCAGGCCTTGCCGGAAGCGGTCGCGTGCGGCACGGCGTCCCGGCCCATGACCGGGTCGAGCCGGAGGGAGGAGTTCGACCCCTGCGCCTTCGCGATCCACTGCAGCGAGTCGGAGGACGCGACCGCGAGGCGGACGAGCTCCTCGCTGGTGGTGGCGAGCGCGTCGAGTTCGCGCTGTGCCCACGTGTCGATGCCGGACGCCGAGAGTTGCAGGAGTCCGAGGGCACCGAGGCGGTGCGTCGCCGAGTAGGCCGAGGTCTTCGGGTTCTGGGCGACGTAGCCGGCCGCGACGAGGGCGGCGAGCAGACGGTGCGCGATCGCCTTGTTGAGACCGAGGCTGGTCGCGACCTGGCTGACGCCGAGGCCGTCGGCTTCGGGTGCGAGCAGGTGCAGCACCTTCATGCCGTTGGTGACATCGTCCTGGAGCGCCATTGCTTCTCCTCGTCATCGGGGTCTGTAACAGCGTTACTCGGTAACGCTGTTACAGACCATCGCACGGCCCTCGGGGCCTGTCAAGCGCTCGTCTGGATCACGAGGCGCTCGAGGTCCTCGGCGGCCTGCGCCGCGTCGACGTTGCGGATCGTGGCGTGGTGTGCCCCGTCCCAGGTGCAGGCGCGTTCACCGAACCGCGCCCAGTACGCGTCCCAGTCCGCGAGCTTCGCGCGGTCCCGATCGAGCCCCCGCTCCTGGAGTCGGGCCCGGACGATCTCGGCCGAGGCGCGGACGTGGACGACGTGGACGTTCGTGGCGGGCCAGCCGGCAGCGACCGTCGACCGTGACAGGAACGCCGGATCGTCGAGGTAGGCGACGAACGGTGCATCGAGCACCACCGAGTGGCCGAGCGCCAGGTTGTCGGCGGCCACCGCGAACAGTGTCCGGTACTCGAGCGGCATGATCCGCTCGACGTACGTCGGGTTCGACTCGCGATCCGTGGGGTCGTGTCCGAGTGCCTCGAGGGCCGCCTGGACCAGGGCGCCGGACATCGTGTCCTTGTCGAGGTACACGGCTCCGGTCATCCGGCTGAGCTGTTTCGACACGGTGCTCTTGCCGGACCCCGCGCCTCCGAGCGTGATGAACGCGCTGGGCAGCGCCCCCGTCACCTCCGTGCCCGCTCGATCGCCTCGACGAACTCCGCAGCAGCCGCGGTGATCTTCGTGGTGTCGCCTTCGGGGCCGCCGGCCTTCGTGATCGCACTGCCGACGCCGACGGCCGTGACCCCGGCGGCGAACCACTCGCCGACGTTCGCGGTCGTCACGCCGCCGGCCGGCACCATCGGGATCTGCGCGAGCGGGGCGAGCATGGCCTTGACGTACGGGATCCCGCCGGCCTCGGTCGGGAAGATCTTCACCATGTCCGAACCGGCTTCGGCCGTGTCGAGCACCTCGGTGGGCGTGTAGGCGCCGCTGATCGTCGCGACCTGGTAGCGGTTCGCGACCCGGATCATGGCCGGGTTGAGGTTCGGGCTGACGAGGAACCGTGCGCCGGCCTGGATGCTCGCCCACGCCGCGTGCTCGTCCAGGACGGTGCCGGCGCCGAACACGACGTCGCGGTCGGCGAAGCGTTCCGAGAGCCGTTCGATGACCCGCAGTGCTCCGGGGATCGAGAGCGTGATCTCGAGGGCGCGGATGCCGCCCTCGACCGCGGCCGAAGCGGCGTCGAAGGCCTTGTCGGCGGTGTCGAGGCGGACGATGAGCACGTTGCCGGAGTCGCGGATGGTGTTGAGGACGTCGAGTTTCTGAGGCATGGGTCAAGTGGATACACCACTTTTCGGACGCCGTCGACTCAGCGGACTCCCAGCCTTGACACGATTTCGACCCGCGTGGCACGATCACTGCAATCGATCTCAGCAATCGATCTCAGAAATGCTCCGCAACGACGAGGAAGTCACGTGACCAGCGAACCCGCATCCAGCGAACCCGACCGCACCCGTGTCGTCGTCCTGGGCGCTTCGCACTGGCACACGCCGCTGTACCGCGACGCCGTGCTGCGTCGGCACGACGTGCTCGCCGTCCAGGACGCCCAGCCCGCCGCCGTCGCCGACGGTGCCGCCTGGGACGCCCCGATCGTCGCCGCGGTCGACGAGGCGCTCGCGTTCCCGGACATCGATCTGGCCTACGTCCTCAGCCCGCACGACGAGGTCGCGGCCGTCTGCCGGACGCTCGTCGACCGCGGGATCCCGTTCGCCGTGGAGAAGCCGCTCGGCGTGGACCTGGCGGAACTCCGCTCCGTCGTGGCCGCCGCACACGCCGCCGACGTCCCGGCCACGGTCGCGCTGGTGCAGCGCGGCGGGCCGGTCGATGCCTGGCTCCGCAAGGCCGGTCGGATCAGCTACGAGCGCGCGTCGTTCATCGCCGGTCCGCCGAGCCGGTACCGCCACGGCGGGAGCCCCTGGATGCTCGACCCGACGCGCGCCGGCGGCGGAGCGCTCGTCAACCTCGGGCCGCACTTCGTCGACCTCGCGCTCCAGCACCTCGGTCCGGCGGCGGTCAGCCTCCGATCGCGCAGTCACGCGCTGCACGGCGAGACCGTCGAGGACCACGCCACACTGGTGCTCACGACCGACGCCGGCGCCGAGGCCGTCATCGAGGTCGGCTACGCCTTCCCGGACGCGCCAGCCAAGCGCTACTGCAGTTTCACCGCCGCCGGCACGGACGGGTTCGTCTCGATCGACACGGACGGGACGGCGCGGTTCACCGGGACCGACGGTGTCACCGAGCAGACCGTGATCGACGTCGACAGCGACCCGCTCTACACGCGGTTCGTCGACGCGGTCGCCGATGCGCTCGCCGACGGGTTCCGTGGCATGCCCACGCTCGACGACCTGGAGGACACGATGGCCCGCATCTGGCACCTCGGCGGAACCGAGGGAGTGCAGCGATGACCGACGCGAGCATCGACGACGTCGCCGCGGCGGCGGGTGTCCACCGTTCGACCGTCTCCCGCGCGTTCTCGAACCCGACCGCCGTCCGGGCGCAGACCCGCGAACACGTGCTCCGGGTCGCTGCAGAGCTCGGGTACTCCACGAACCCGCTCGCCCAAGCGCTCCGCCGCCGGTCCAGCACACTCGTGCCGCTGGTCATCCCGGACATCACCAACCCCTTCTTCGCCGAGCTCGCGCGGGCGACGGCCGCGGCGGCGGAACAGCGCGGCTACCAGCTCGTCCTCTGCGTCACCGAGAACGACGGCAGCTCCACGGCCGGGTACGTCACCGCGATGCAGGCGATGTACTCACCGTTCGGCATCGTCGCTCCGTCCACCCGCGTCGACCTCGAGGCGTTGCGGACCTACGGTTCGGGGAACCGCGTCGTCGTGCTCGACCGGGTGGAGGACGACCCGACGGTGCCGACCGTGACGGTGGACAGCCGCCGGGGTGTCGAGCTCGCGTTCGAGCACCTCGCGCTGCTCGGGCACCGTGCCATCGCGTACGCCCCGGGCATCGTCGGCACCTACACGGCGCAGGACCGTCACGAGGCGTACGAGGAGATCGCGGCAGGACACGGCGTCGCGCCGCTCGTGCTCGGTGCCCCGGACGGCGTCGAACTCGGCCGCGGCATCGTCGATCACTGGCTCGCCGAGCCGGTCCGCGCCACCGCGATCATCGCGTCGAACGACGTCATCGCGTTCGCCGTGATCGCCGAGCTCGAAGCGCGCGGTCACCGCGTGCCGGACGAGGTGTCCGTCGTCGGGTTCGACGGGCTCGACCTCGGCGCGCACGTGGCGCCCCGGCTCACCAGTGTCCGACAGCCCATCGGGGACCTCGGGCGCATCGCGGTCGACCTCGGCGAGAGCCTCCTCGACGGCGGTCCCGTCCGACACGAGGTGCTCCCACCGTCCCTGCTCATCCGATCCTCGACCTCAGGACCCCGATCATGACCGACTCCCGGACGCTGCCGGGCCTGCGCTGGGTTGACCACACCGCGTTCACCGTCCCCGACCTCGAGGCAGCGATCGCCTTCTTCACCGGCGTGCTCGGCGCCGAGGAGCTCTACCGTTCCACCCGGGGACCGGACGCGGCGTTCATGCCGCTGCACTTCGGTGTGCCCGCGGACGCGCGTCTCGAGCTGGCCATGCTCCGTCTGCCGCCGAACCTCAACATCGAGTTGTTCCAGTGGTGGAGCGACGACCGGTCCGCGGTGTTCCCCCGTGCGAGCGACGCCGGCGGTCACCACCTCTGCTTCGTGGTCGAGGACGTCGACGCCGTCGTCGAGGCCATCGCGGAGCACCCGAGCGTCGAGGTGCTCGGACACCGCAAGGAGGTCGGGGGTGACAGCCCCGCGGTCGCCGGGAACCGCTGGGTGTACGCGCGGACCGACTGGGGACTCATCCTCGAGTTCGTCGACCGCTCACGGGTGCAGGACCCTCCACGCCTGGTCGGACCAGCCGACTGGACGAAGCCGACCACCACGACCACGAAGGACCTCCCATGAAGATCGCCGGCCACACGCTCGGCACGCCCGACCAGACCGTTCCCGAAGCACTCCGGCTGTTCCGCCGCGCCGGCCTGGACGCCGCCGAGGTCATCTACCAGGACGACTACCGGAGCGGCCTGCCGGTCCGTGACGCGGCTGCCGCGGCCGAGGCGGCCCGGGTCGCGGACGGGGAGGGGATCCCGATCGTCGGGCTCACCCCGTACACGACCGCGATCAACGCCACCGACGAGCGCGTCCGCAGCGCCGCGGTGGACGAACTGCGATCGGCGATCGACACCGCGCAGGCGATCGGTGCGAACCGTGTGCGCGTGTACTCCGGAGCGTGGCAGCCGGACCAGCAGGACCACGCGGCGCACTGGTCGCAGCTCGTCCGCTCCTTCCAGGACCTCGCCGGCCCGGCGGCCGATGCCGGTGTCGTGCTCTGCGCCGAGAACCACTTCGGCACGATGACCCAGACCGCCCGGGACACGGCCGCCCTCGTCCGCGCGGTCGGCTCGCCCGCCGTCCGGGTCCTCTACGACCAGGCGAACCTCACCTTCACCCACGACGAGGACGTCGACGCGGCGTTCGCCGTGCAGGGGGACCTCATCGGCCACGTGCACGTCAAGGACCTCGTCTTCAAGGACCCGGACGCTCCGTTCGTCGCCTCGGAGACGGCCCGGGTGCACGCCGAGGAGCGCGCCGTCACGTCGCGCGTCGTCGGCGACGGTTCGCTCGCCTGGTCGCGGATCCTCCGACGCCTGCGCGAGGTCGGCTACGACGACGTGCTCTCCCTCGAGTACGAGTACCGGTGGCACCCGCAGGACCTCGACGACCCGGAGACCGGGTTCCGGCGGGGCGCCGACCACCTGCGGAACCTCCTGCTCCAGCTCGAGCTGCACGGGGCCGACCAGGGCGCCGGGGTCCGCTCGTGAGCGCGCTCCGCATCGGCGTGGTCGGTGCTGGCAACATCGCCAGCATCGCGCAGCTGCCGACCCTCGTGCAGCGTGACGACGTCGAGCTGCGCGCGCTGGTGTCGCGGCGCGACGACCCGAGCGCCCTGCAGCGGCGGTGGGGGTTCGGCGCGGTGTACCGCAGTGTCGACGCGATGCTCGCGGCCGAGACGCTCGACGCGGTCTTCGTCCTCACCCCGCGCTCCGAGCACGTCGCCGCGGTGGAGAGCGCGCTCCGTGCCGGTGTCGACGTGTTCTGCGAGAAGCCCCTCGCCACCTCCGCCGCCGACTCGGTCCGCCTCGCCGAACTCGCCGACGAGCACGGGCGGGTCCTCATGGTCGGGCTCAACCGGCGCTTCGCCCCGGTCTACGTCACCGCGCGCGAGGCGTTCGGCGAGTCGGGCGCGTCGTTCTGCGTCGCGCAGAAGAACCGCGCCGGCTCGGAGTACCGGGCGACCTTCGAGAACGCCATCCACATGGTGGACCTGCTCCGGTGGTTCTGCGGCGGGGACGTCGTCGACGTGACGGCGGCGGCTGCCGGGACGGACCGGTGGGAGGAGGACGGCACCGCGGCACTCGTCCGGTTCTCGACCGGGAACACCGGCATCCTCGTGGCGGCTCGTGCAGCCGGCGCCTGGGGCGAGAAGCTCGACGCGTACGGGCAGATGCGCTCCGCCGAGGTCATCGCGCCCGACTCCGTCGCGGTGACCGTCGACGGCGTCCGGACGGTGCGTTCGATGAGTCCCGAGGCGTTCGGCTGGGCGACGGCGACCGAGAGCTTCGGCTTCGCCGACGCCGTCCGCCACTTCCTCGACCGCGTCCGCGACCGGCAGCAACCCCTCACCTCCGGGTGGGAAGCAGTGAAGACCCAACAACTCCTCGATCGGATCCTCGCCGCGGCAGCGCTGCCGACCGAGGAACAGGAAGGACGCACATGGTCCAGCAGAGCGAAGCAGTAGCAGCGACGGCGGACCGCCAGATCGCGCTCGTCACCGGCTCGAGCGGTGGGATCGGTGCCGCCGTGGTCACCGCGCTCCGTGCTCGCGGCGACCTCGTCGTCGGAGCAGACCGCGCCCCGCTCGACGGCCAGCCCATCGACGGGTTCCTCGAGCTCGACGTCACCGACGAGCAGCGCACCGCGGACGTCGTCCGACAGGTCGTCGCCGAGCACGGCCGCATCGACGTCCTCGTGCACGCCGCGGGCGTGCTCGGCGGGACCCCGGACCCACTCGTGACGACGACCGAGGAGTTCGAGCACATCATGCGCATCAACGCCACCGGGACGTTCACCATCACGCGCGAAGTCGCGAACACGATGCGCGACGCCGGGACCGCCGGGACCATCCTGCTGCTGTCGTCGGTGGCCGCGAAGGAAGCGCGGGTGGACTACCTGCCCTACAACGCCAGCAAGATCGCGGTGCTCCACATCATGTGGTCGATGGCGAAGATCCTCGGCCCGGCGGGCATCTCGGTCAACGCCGTCAACCCCGGACCGGTGAACACCCCGCTCTGGTCGCAGCTCGCCGACCAGTCGGGGTCCGCGCAGGCCGCTCGCGACGCCCGCGCCGCCCAGCTGCCGATGCAGCGGTTCGCCGAGCCCGACGAGGTCGCGAGCGCCATCACCTTCCTCACCGACCGGGCGAACCGGTACGTCACGGGGGTCTCCCTGGACGTCGCCGGCGGTGCGCACCTGGGCATCGGGTCCTAGGAGAGCGACCCCGGTGGGGGCCCGCTGGGTGTGGGACCTCCACCGTCGGGCCGACGCCCCCGCGTCGGCCGTGCCGCCGTCGAACGCGCGCACATCCGGGACGGGAGGCGCGGGGGGGGCCCGCACCGCGCCTCCCGTCCGTCACGGGCGCCGGTCGAACCGCGCACCGATGCGGATCCGGCTCGATCGCCGGTCAGCGACCGCGTCAGCGCCCGCCGGCCGACACCGGCGCCCACCCGAGCGCCGGCCCGAGCCGCTCCGCCATGTCCGTGATGATCTGCGCGTAGTCCTCCGCCTCGAACGAGAACGGCAGCGCGAAGGCGACCTCCGTGGCCACCTGGTACCCGGCGTCCGCGCGCAGCCGATCAGCGATCTCGGCCGACGTCCCGACCAGGTCGGCGGCGAAGAGCAGCTTCCCCGGCCCCATCGGCACCCCGACGCGACCCGACCGACCCTCGACGTAGGCGCGGTACCGGGCCTCTTGTTCCGGTGTCGCGGTGTCGGTGGGGATCACGACGAGACCCTGCGAGACACGGGCGGTCGCCGGCGACGGGTGCGCCTCCAGGTAGGCGTCGACCTGGGCGCGCTGGTTCGTCGCGAAGTCCGTGCCGATCTCGCTCCGCGTCACGCTCGAGGTGAGCAGGTGGAAGCCGTTCTGCGCCGCCCACACCGCTGACCGCGTACTGCCCGTGCCGTACCAGAGGCGGTCGGCGAGGCCCGGGCTCTGCGGCTGCACGGTCGTGGCGAACTCCTCGATGCCGCGCTGCTCGGCGACCTCGACGACCGGGTCGCCCCGGACGAGGTCACGGAAGCGCAGGAGTCGGGCGTCGCCGAAGTCCTCCTGCTCGGCGGTGTCCGGGTACAGCGCGTCCCGGTAGAGGTCGTAGTGCATCGGGGTGCCGGAGGAGAAACCGGGGTTGAGACGACCGCCGAGGAGCACGTCGACCGTCGCCAGGTCCTCGGCGAGCCGGAACGGGTTCTCGGCGCCGATCGGCGTGACGGCCGTCCCGAGCGCGATCCGGGAGGTCCGCTGTGAGACGGCGGCCATCAGTGCGACGGGGGAGGAGATGCCGTGCTGCACGTGCCGGTGCCGCAACCACGCGCTGTCGAAGCCCAGGGCCTCGGCGCGCTCGATGACCCGGAGGGTCTCCTCGTGACCGAGTCGGGGCCGTGCCGGGTCGAACGACCCGATGGTCAGGAAGCCGAGGCGTTCGAGGGGACGTCCGTCGAGAGGCATGCGTCGATCGTGGCAGACGGACCGACGGAACATCGTGGCAGACGGACCGACGCAAACCGGACTCCCAGGCGAACACGCATGTTCCGCCCCTAGTGTCGCGCCAAGCGCAAACGCGTGAACTCACTCGCATTGGTTGAAGGACCGATCCGTACCGGAAGGCGGTCCTCATGACCACCACTCCGCTCGCACCGGGTTACACCCGCACCCGTCCCGCAACAGGTCCCCGCAAGGGCACCTCGACCTACTCCGCGCTGCTGGCGCAGGTGAAGGACAACGGCCTCCTGCGCCGCCGCACCGGTTTCTACTGGTCCCTGTTCGGAACCCTCATCGGCACCCTCGCCCTCGCCTGGGTCGCGTTCGCGTTCCTCGGCGACTCGTGGTTCCAGCTCATCGTCGCCGGAGCCCTCGGCGTCCTCTTCACGCAGTTCGCGTTCCTCTCGCACGAGGCCGCGCACCGCCAGGTCTTCGCCTCGCAGAAGTGGAACGACCACGCCGGCCGCTGGCTCGGCACGTTCATGGTGGGCCTCAGCTACTCGTGGTGGATGAACAAGCACACCCGCCACCACGGCAACCCGAACACCGTCGGCAAGGACCCGGACATCGCGCCGGACGGCATCCGCTTCCTGCCGGAGGACGCCGCGTCGGTGAAGGGCCCGCTCATGACGACGTTCATGCGCTTCCAGGGCTGGCTGTTCTTCCCCCTCCTCACGCTCGAGGGCCTGAACCTGCACCGCTACGCCGTGATGAGCATCGTCACGGGCAACGGCACGAAGGCCGACGTGAAGCACCGCTGGCTCGAGGCCGGCCTGCTCGTCGCCCGCTTCGGCATCTACCTGACGATCGTGTTCTGGTTCCTGCCCTTCGGCATGGCCTGCGCGTTCCTCGGGGTCCAGCTCGCTGTCTTCGGTGTGATGATGGGCGCCTCGTTCGCCCCGAACCACAAGGGCATGCCGACCATCGCGCACGACGCCAAGGTCGACTTCTTCTCGCGCCAGGTCCGCACCTCCCGCAACATCCGCGGTGGCTGGTGGGTCTCGTTCCTCATGGGCGGCCTGAACTACCAGGTGGAGCACCACCTGTTCCCGTCGATGCCGCGTCCGGCGCTGAAGCAGGCCCGCCTGCTCGTCCGCGACCACTGCGACACGCTCGACGTGCCCTACACCGAGACCACCCTGCTGCGCTCGTACGGCATCGTCGTCCGGTACCTCAACCGGGTCGGGCTCGCTGCTCGTGACCCGTTCGCCTGCCCGATGGTCGCGCAACTGCGCATCCACTGAGAGGGGTGGCTCTGATGCCCACCGGAACCGTCAAGTGGTTCGACAACAACAAGGGTTTCGGCTTCATCACCCCGGACGACGGGTCCGACGATCTGTTCGCCCACTTCTCCAGCATCGTCGCGTCGACGGGCCTGCGCTCGCTCGAGGACACCGACCACGTCCGCTACGTGGTCGGCCCCGGCAAGAAGGGTCCGCAGGCCGACGAGATCTCCGTGATCCGCGGCTGACGTCACCAGGTGACGGACGGGAGGCGCGGGGGGCCCGGGGGCCGCCCCCCCCCCCCGGGGGAGGGCGGGGGGGGGGGGGCCCCGGGGGCCCCGCGCCTCCCGTCTGTCCATGGCCGGGATCAGGGCGTCAGGACGATCCGTCCGAAGACCTCGCCGTCGTCCATGCGGCGGTGCGCTTCCGCAGCGTCTGCGAGCGGCAGCACCGCGTCGACGACCGGGGACAGGGTCCCCGCGGCGGCCGCGCGGAACAGTTCCGTCCGCGCCGACGCCAGGGCGTCGCGCGGCACGGAGTCGAGACTGAGGGTCGCGACCGACCGCGACTGCTGGAAGCCGCGGAGCAGGTGCGCACCGAAGTCCGCCGGCGGCATGCCGGCCACGGCGCCGACGAGGACGAGCCGACCGTTCGGTGCCAGACGGTCGATGAACGCGGGCATCGCGGGGCCGCCGACGACGTCGATGACCACGTCGTAGGAGTCCGGCCCGTCGCCCGCGCCCTGTCGGTCGAGCACGTGGGTGGCGCCGAACCCGCGCAGCCGGTCGCCTCGCTCGGCCGAACCCGTCGTCACCGCGACCGCCGCGGCACCGGCCTGTGCGGCGAGCTCGACGGCGGCGATCCCGATGCTGCCGGCGGCTCCGCGTACCAGCACCCGTTCGCCCGGGGCGAGGTGCGCGTGCGCCAGCGCGAACCGGGCGACCGGGGCGGCCGACCCCAGGGCGACGGCGTCCACGGCGTCGAACCCGTCGTCGAGCGGTGTGAGGTCTCCGGTCCCGGCGACGACACGCTCGGCGTACGCGCCACCGACGCCCGTGAACGCCCAGACCCGGCGGCCGAGCCAGACGGCGTCCCGCTCGTCCCCGACGGCGACGACGCGCCCGGCGACCTCGCTGCCCGGGACGTACCCGGGATCGAGTCCGGGGCGCGCGATGGTCCCGCGCCGGATGACGGCGTCCACGCCGCCGACGCCGGTCGCCTCGACGTCGACGAGGACCTGGCCGGGCGCGGCGACGGGTTCGGGGAGCTCGGTGGGGACGAGGCCGTCCGGCGGACCGAAGGACTGGATGGTGACTGCGTGCATGCTCGCGACGCTAACGGACGCCCGCGTCCACTTGAGTAAAGTGGGAGCGATGACCGACGAGACGTCTCACCTCCGATCCGACGCGCGCGAGAACCGCGACCGCGTGCTGCAGGCCGCGCGCGAGCTGTTCGGCGCGCGGGGCCTCGACGTGACGATGCGTGACGTGGCCCGGCACGCGGGGGTCGGGCCGGCGACGCTCTACCGGCGGTTCCCGACCCGGCAGGACCTCGTCGACGCCGCGTTCGAGGACGAGCTCGAGCTCTGCCGGAGCATCGTCCTCGAGGGTGCCGCGCTCCCGGACCCCTGGCTGGGCCTGCGTTCCGTCGTCGAGCGGACCGTCGAGTTGAACGCCCGCAACCAGGGCTTCGTCGATGCGCTCGTCGCCGCGGGCCAGGTGTCCGACCGGCTCGCACGGCACCGCGCCGAGCTCCTGCACGCGATGGCGGGCCTGGCGTTGCGAGCCAAGGCCGCGGGACGGTTGCGGCCCGACTTCGTCGTCGACGACCTGCTCCTCGTGCTGCTCGCGGCGCGGGGGCTGGGCGGGGACGACCCGGCCGAGCGACTCGGTGCCGCGCGGCGGTTCGCCGCGCTCGCACTCGACTCCTTCCGGGCGTCGGCCACGAACGAGCGGCTGCCGGAGCCCGCGCGCGTCGTGGGGGCCGTGCTCCGCGCCGCGGCGCGGCCTACTTGATCCCCGTCGAGGCGATGCCCTGCACGAACTGCCGCTGGAACGCCAGGAACACCACGAGCAGCGGCAGCACCGTCACGGTGGCGATCGCCATCACGGCACCCCACGGCGAACTGAACGCCGGGTTGTTCGTCAGCGTCGACAGCGCGACCGGCACGGTGAGGTTCTCGTTGCCCTGCAGCACGACGAGCGGCCAGAGGAAGTCGTTCCACCGGGTCATGAACCCGAGGATCACGAGTACCCCGACGAGGGGACCGCAGGTCGGCAGCACGACCCGGAAGAAGGTCTGGAACTCGCCGGCGCCGTCGAGCCGCGCGGCCTCCATCAGGGCGTCCGGCACCCCGAGCATGAACTGCCGGGCGATGAAGATCCCGACCACGTCGAACACCGTCGGCAGGATGACCGCCCAGGGGGAGTCGACGAGCCCGATCTTCGCGACGACGAGGAAGCTCGGCACGAGGGTGACCTGGATCGGGATCATGATCGTGACGAGGAACGCCGAGTAGAGCAGCCCCCGCCCGACGAACCGGAACTTCGCCAGGGCGTACCCGGCCATCAGCGAGACGACGACGCTCAGCGCGGTGCCGACACTGGTGATGAGCGCAGAGTTCCCGAGCCACCGCCAGACCGGCTGCGTGCTGAACACCTGCGCGTAGTTCTCGAAGGTGGGCCGGGTCGGGAAGAGCGAGAACGTGCCGCTCTGCGACTGGCCGCCAGGGGTGAGCGCGGAGACGACCATCCAGTACAGCGGGAAGACCATCAGGATCGCCAACGCGGTGAGTGCGGCGACGAGCACCCAGCGGCCCGGGCGTGGCTTCCGCCGCGCGGCGGTCGGACGGGAGGCGCGGGTCGACCCCGCAACGGACAGTGCCATCAGATGGCCTCCTCAGCCTTCTTGTTGGCCCGCTGCCGGAGCAGCGTGAACACGAGCAGGATCGCGACGAGCACCAGCCCGAGCGCCGCGGCGTACCCCATCCGCGCGTCGATGAACGCGGACCGGAACACGTACTGGATGAGCACCGTGGTGGAGAAGCCGGGGCCGCCGCCGGTCATCACGTAGATCACGTCGAACGCCTGCAGCGAGAACACCACGTTGAGGATGAGCAGGATCGACGTCGTCGGTCGCAGGAGCGGCCACGTGATCGTCCGGAACCGCACCCACCGCGAGGCGCCGTCGATCGCGGCTGCCTCCTTGAGCTCGGCGGGCACGGACTGCAGCGCGCCGAGGTAGATCACCATGCAGAACCCGATCCGGGTCCACACGACGACGATCACCAGGGTCGCCATCGCCCAGCCGGGCGCGGTCAGCCAGGGCACGCGGCCAAGACCGAGCGCCTCGAGCAGGTTGTTCACCACGCCGTAGTCACCGTTGAAGATCCACGACATGATGACGCCGACCACGACGCCGGCGGCGACCATCGGCACGAAGAAGAGCGCACGGAACACCGAACGCCCGGGCAGCGGTCGGTTCAGCGCCACCGCCAGGGCGAGGCCGATCGCCATCGCGGTCGGGACGGTCCCGATCGTGAAGACGAGCGTGTTCCGCAGCGCCGTCCCGATGAGCGGGTCGGAGCCCATGTCGACGAAGTTCTTCCCGCCGACCCAGGTGCCGTCGCCGAGCGAGGTGCTCGAGTCCTGGAAGCTCAGGGCGATGGCGGTCACGATCGGGATGAGCGAGAAGCCGAGGAACAGCAGTGAGGCGGGGCCGACGAACACCCAGGGGACGAACCGGCCCTGACGTCGTCGTGCGGCACCACCGGCGGGGCGCCCACCGGTCGGCGGGGCGGTCGACGCCGTGGTCCGGACCGGCCCGGTCTCAGTTCGCAGTGACACTGCGCATCGCCTCCATCATCTGGCTCGAGGCCTCCTTCGGGCTGAGCTGCCCGAGCAGGCACAGGTCGAGGTAGTCGGCGAACACCGCGTTGAGCGACGAGAAGTACTGCCCGCTCTCGGCCTTCACCATCGACAGCGGGATGGTCGACCCCTGGTCGATGAACCGCTGCATGGTGTCCGAGTTCGCGGCGTACCCGATGTCCGCCGCGTCGAGGGACTCGCGGGCGGGCAGCCAGTTGCCGTCGTGGCAGAACTGCTGCATCTTCGGCCGCGAGGTGATCATCGCGACGAGTTCGGCCGCGAGCTCGGGGTGCTTGCTCGACTTCGTGACGGCGAGGGCGTTGCCGCCGAGGTCGCTCGCCTCACCGACGTTGCGGATCATCGGCGCCGTGCCCCAGTTGTCCCGCATGTCGGTGTCGAGCTGCACGATCGACTCCGGGTTGTTGAGCATCATGCCGATCTGCCCGGTCAGGAACAGGTTGCGGGAGACGTCCCCGCCGCCGCTCTTCGACAGGTTGCCGGTGGTGGCGAGGCCGTCGGCGTACCACTTGCGTCCGAACGCCAGGGCGTCGATCGCCTCGGGGGTGTCCATCGAGGGGGTGGCACCGTCCTCGCCGAGGAACGCACCCCCGTTCTGGTAGACGAACGGCAGCCACCGGTAGGCGGTCTCCGGCGCGGACCAGCCGTACCCGAACGCGTACTTGCCGGTGACCTGCTTGACCTCCTTCGCGACGTCGAGGAACTCGTCCCACGTCCACGCGTCCGCGAGGCTCTCCGGCGGAGTGACCCCGATCCGGTCCATGACCTCGCGGTTGTAGTAGGTGATGAAGTTGTCGGTGTGCTGGAAGACGCCGTACACACCGTCGTCCCGGGCACCGATCGCCCAGAACGGCGTGCTGTAGTCCTGCTGGTAGTCCTTCGGAATCGAGCCGGAGATGTCGACGAGGCTGCCGTTCGCGGCGTACCGGCCGATCTGCTGCGGGGTGATCCGGATGACGTCGGGCGCGAGGTCCGCGGCGAGCCGGGTGATGAACCACTGGTGGAACTGGCCCGTGGTGACCTCGACGGCGACGCTGGTGCCGGGGTGCGCCGCGACGAACTCGTCGGCGATCTGCTGGTAGCTCGTGATGTCCGTCGGGATGTTCCAGGTCGACAGACGGATGTGCTTCGTGCCGCCGTGGGCAGCGGTGCCCTGGCCGGCGCAGGCGGCGAGTGCGCCGGCCATCGAGATGCCGGCCAACGCGAGGAACCCGCGTCGGGCCAGCTGGGTGGGTGGTCGGGTCGGCATGGTCCTCTCCTTCGAGGTCGTGGTGCCGTGGTGGTCCAGGAGGCGCGGTGCGCGTCCCGGGGTCCGGGTGCGTCCGTGACGGGGCCGGGTCGCGCGGTGGACCCGGCCCCGTCGGCGGACGGGGCGGTCAGACGAGGGCGGGTCGCGCCTCCTGGACGGCACCCTGCGCGGCCGGTGCCGCGGTCGCCGGACGCAGCGACTCCGGGAGCAGCGCGGCGTGCGCGTGCAGCAGCTCGTCGGTCATCTCGGCGATCCGGTCGAGCGTGAGGTGCGCCGCGGTGAGGGGGTCGAGCGCGACCGCGTGGTGGACGTGCTCGACACTGCCGGTCAGCGCCGCGCGGACGGCCAGGGTCTGCACGTTCGTGTTCGTCCGGTTGATCGCCGCGAGCTGCGGGGGGAGTTCGCCGAACGAGATCGGGGTGACCCCGTTGCCGTCAGCCAGGCAGGCGACCTCGACGCAGGCGTCCGACGGCAGGTTGGCGATCACGCCGGTGCGGTTCGGGACGTTGCCGTAGACCACCGCGGGGACGCCGGTGACGATCGCGTTGACGATGCTCGCGCCGTACTCGACCGACGGGGAGAGATCGGCCTTGAGCTTCTCGAGCTGCTGGTCGACGTCGCCCTGCTCGTCGTGGGCGAGACAGATCTCGTAGTAGTCCCAGCGCTCCGGGATGTACTCGAGCACCGTCTCCGGGTCCTTGCGGAAGTACGGCACGTACTCGCTCGCGTGGTGGCTCGACTCGGTCTCGAAGTAGCCGAACGACCGCATCAGCTGCGTGCGGACCTGCTCGTTGCCGCCCTCGTAGTTGCTCGCCGCCGCAGCCGCTTCGCTGTGGTCGCCGTCGTCGTCGTGCAGGTCGGCCGCCGCGACGCCGCGCCGGTGCTTCGCGGTCATCACCTCGCGGAGGCGCGGGTACAGGTCCTCGCCGTTCCGCCGTTTGAACTCGAGGATCCAGGCCTGGTGGTTGATGCCGGCGCTGACGTACTCGACCTCGTCGTACGGCACGTCGAGGGTCCGGGCGAGCATGCGCGTGGTGCCCTGCACGCTGTGGCAGAGGCCGACCGTGCGCAGGCCCTTCGCGTTGAGGAACGCCGTGGCCATCGCCATCGGGTTCGCGTAGTTGATGAACTGGGCGTCCGGGCAGAGCTCGAGCGCGTCGCGGGCGATGTCCTCGTAGGCGCGCACGGAGCGCAGGAAGCGGAACACGCCGCCGGGTCCCACGGTGTCGCCGACGGCCTGGTCGATGCCGTACTTCCGGGGGATCTCCACGTCCCACTTGTACGACTCCACGCCGCCGACCTGGAACGTGATGATGACGACGTCCGCGTCGGCGAGGGCCTCGCGACGGTCGGTGGTCTCGAGGACCTCGGTGCCGAGGCCGTGGTGGGCGACGAGCTCGCGGGCAGCGCTCGCGGTGCGGGCGACCCTGCCCGCGTCGAGGTCCATGAGGTGCAGCGTCGCGCCCTGCAGTGCGGGGAAGGAGACGAGGTCGCCGATGAGGCGGAACGGGAAGACGAAGCCGCCGGCGCCGATGATGGTGATCTTGGTCATGCAACGACGCTAGGAAGCGGGGGCGGGTGCGGGCCTCCGGCTTCGGACGGCGGGGTTCCAGGATCCTCGGATGGGCGCCCTCGGGTCGCTGTCGGGCCCTCGGGTCGCTGTCGTAGGCTCGCGGTGTGCTCGACGTGGAGACGATGGAAGCGGCGTACTGGAGCCACCGTGGCCCGGCGCCGCTCATGCCGTCGTCCCACCGGCACGACGACCTCGAGATCAACCTCGTGCTCGACGGGCACCTCGACTACCGCTTCGGCGGCGCCCCGGTCAGCGTGCACGCCGGCGAGATCGCGCTCTTCTGGGGCTGGACCCCGCACCAGCTCGTCGGCGACGGGACGGGGACGGGGGAGTTCCGGTGGGTGCACATCCCGCTCGGCGAGGTGCTCGCGTGGGGGCTGCCCGACCACGACCTCGGCGCGATGCTGCTCAACCGGCCGGTCGTCGTGCCGACCGAGGCCGCCGGTCGTGACGTCGAGTCGATGCTCGGCTCGTGGCAGCGGGACTTCGCGGACGAGGGCGCCGAGACCATCGCGAACCTCGAGGCCCAGGCGCTCGTCCGACGGCTGCTGCGGCACCACCGGGACGCCGTCGACCTCCGCCCGGGCGGCGGGCACGGCACCGCGGACGCCATGCACCGGGTGATCGACATGGTGCGGTTCGTGGTCGACCGGTTCCGTGAGCCGATCGAGGTGGCCGACGTGGCCGCGGCGGCGCACCTGCACCCGCACTACGCGATGTCGGTGTTCCGGCAGGACGTCGGGACGACCATCCTCGAGTACCTCACCCGGTGCCGGGTGGCCGAGGCACAGCGGTTGCTCGCGACGACCTCGATGACGACGTCGGAGATCGCGCACGCGGCGGGGTTCGGGTCGCAGTCGAGCTTCTACGCGCACTTCGCCCGGGCGTGCGGCGGGCCGCCGGGGGAGTACCGGGCGCGGTCGCGCTGACGTCCTCCGCCGCGCGCGGCGGTCAGTTGATGATCTCCCCCCGCTCGTCCGCGCGCAGCGCCGCCAGCCGATCGCGCCACGCCTGGAGTGCCTCCGGCGTCAATCGCGGCCAGTCCGTCACCTCGCCGGTGATCCGGAGCGGCGCCGTGCTGCGGTAGGAGCGCGTCGGGTTGCCCGGGAACTTCTTGTCCGTCACGTTCGGGTCGTCCTCGAAGGCGCCGGTCGGCTCGACCTCGTACACCCGGGGGAGTCCGTCGCCCGCCGCGAGCTCGGCCGCGAGCCCGGCGCCGTCCCGGAGCGCGGTGAAGTACACGTGGTTCATCACGACCTCGGGCCGGTAGTTCGAGCGGAACCCGGCGGTCAGCAGGTCGCCGACGTGCAGGTCCGCCTTGGTCCCATGGAAGAACGGCCCGTCGTCCAGTGCGTCGCTCACGGCGTCAGGCTAGCCCCGGCGCCGGCTGCGGCGGCACGTCAGGCCGTGGTGACCTCGACGCGCCGGACGCTCCGGGTCGACGCGGCGACGGCGGTGGCCAACACGATCACGACCGCGCACCCGACGAGCGTCGCCGGGGTGCCGACCACCCCCGCGAGGGGTCCGACGAGCGCCTCGCCGAGCGGCACGGCGATGAACGACCCGACCATGTCGTACGAGTACACCCGCGAGAGCAGCTCCCGCGGCACGTTCGTCTGCAGCGCGTGGTCCCAGGCGATGGAGAACAGTTCGAGGGCCGTGCCGCCAAGCAGGAACGCGACGAGGAGCACGGGGAGCGTCGGCACGAGTCCGAGCGCCGCTGCGGGCAGCGCGGTCACCGCCATCGTCGCGACCCCGATGCCGAGCGCTCGCCGGGGCCGCCACCGCAGTGCCACGACCGCGCCGAGCGCGAGCCCGACGGTCTGCGCGGACACCACGAGCCCCCAGGCAGCTCGACCGAAGGACCCGTCGGCCACCACCGGGCCGAGCACGGTCGTCGCACCGACGAAAGCGGCGTTCAGGACGGTGAACTGCGCCACCACGGTCCAGACCCACCGGCGCCGGGTGAACTCCGCCCAGCCGTCCCGGAGGTCGGCGAGCACGGACGTCGGCTCGGCGTCGACGTCCCGCACGCGTCTCGGCAGCCGGATCCGTGTGAAGAGCAGCGCGGCGAGCGCGAACCCCGCCGCGTCGATCGCCAGCCCCCAGCCGGCACCGACGACGGCGACGACCGCCGCACCCGCCGACGCCCCGACGATGGTGCCGCCGTTCAGCGCGAGCCGGATCACCGCGTTGGCGGGACGGAGTTCCGTCGCCGGGACGGTCTCCGGCACCATCGCCGCGGTCGTCGGCAGGCTCACCGCGGCGACCGCGCCGTTCAGGACGCTCAACAGGACGAGCAGCGGGACGGTGGCGCTGCCGGTCAGGACGAGCACGGCGATCGTCGCCTGGGTGGCAGCGGCCGCGAGCGACGTGACCACGAGCAGCACGTCACGGGGCAGCCGGTCGGCCAGCACGCCGCCGAAGAGCAGGACGGCGACGTTCGCCACCGACCGCGCCGCCACCACGAGACCGAGGTCGACGGGGGAGCCGGTCAGGTCGAGGACCGCGAACGCGAGGGCGATGGGGGCGACCGCGTTCCCGACGATGCTCACCGTCCGGGCGGTGACGAGCCACCGGAACGGGGCGTGCCGCAGCGGCCCGGTGCCCCTCGGCGTCCTCACGGTCGCCGCAGCGGGAACATCGAGACCGTCATCGAGACCGGCACCGTTCCCGGGGTCCGCGGTGGTCGGGCCGCGGCGTGCAGGAGCGCGGCCGCGTCCCCGACGTGCTGCACCACGCGGCGCCACGTCTCCGGTCCGACCCAGAGCTCGGCGTCGGTCGAGGTCGACGGACCGGTCGTGCGGTCGTCGGTGCGCCGGAGGAGCTCCTGGACCAGGGCCTCGACGTAGACACGCTGGTCGTCCGCGGGGAGGACCTCCGGAGCAGCACTCCCGTCGCCGTCGTCGAGGCGGAACCGCCGAGCCGACGACTCGTGCCGGTACCGCTTCGCGTCGCCGCCCCGGAGCCGCACGGTCTCGACGACCCGCACGAGTCCAGCGCGTTCGAGCACCCGCAGGTGGTAGCTCGCCGCGGCCTGGGAGACGCCGAGCTCGCGCCCGGCCTCGGCAGCGCTCATCGCCGCACCCGTGACGAGCGACAGCAGTCGCAGGCGGACGGGGTGCGCGGTCGCCCGGAGACTCTCGATGGTGGACACGGAGGCCATCGTGGTCGGACACGAGGCGACCGTCAAACGGGTCTTTGGGGGTCGCGCGCCGAGCCGAGGTCGCGCCCGGGTCCGCCGAGCGGTCCACCCCATCTCCCCCTCAGGGTGGACGCGGCCGACTCCCAGGTCCCCGTAGCGTGGCCGCCGTGATCGAAGTCGAGCACCTCACCAAACAGTACGGTCCGAAGACCGCCGTCGACGACGTCTCGTTCGTCGTGCGGCCGGGCAGCGTGACCGGCTTCCTCGGGCCGAACGGCGCCGGGAAGTCCACCACGATGCGCATGATCATGGGGCTCGACCGCCCCACGGCCGGGCGGGCAACGGTGAACGGGCAGCCGTACACGTCCTTCCGCGATCCGCTCCGGCAGGTCGGGGCGCTGCTCGAGGCGAAGGCCGTCCACCAGGGCCGCAGCGCCTACAACCACCTCCTCTCGCTCGCGGCGACCCACGGGATCCCGAAGTCCCGCGTGCACGAGGTCATCGACATGACCGGCCTCGACTCCGTCGCGAAGAAGCGCGTCGGCGGGTTCTCGCTCGGCATGGGGCAGCGACTCGGGATCGCCGCGGCACTGCTCGGCGACCCGAAGACGCTCATCCTCGACGAGCCGGTCAACGGCCTCGACCCGGACGGCGTGCTCTGGGTGCGGCAGCTCGCCCGCCGCATGGCCGCCGACGGGCGCACCGTGTTCCTGTCCAGCCACCTCATGAGCGAGATGGCGCAGACGGCCGACCGCGTCGTCGTCCTCGGCCGCGGCCGGGTCCTCGCCGACGCCCCCATCCAGGAGTTCGTCGCGGCGGGCGGTGGCACCGGCGGCAGCCGCGTCGTCGTCCGCACGCCGGCCCCCGACCAGCTGTTCCAGGCGATCGGCCCGAACGCCTCCGTCACCCCGCGCGAGGACGGCACCTTCATGGTGGTCGGCCCGGACGCGACCACGGTCGGGAACATCGCCGCACAGGTCGGCGTCCCGCTGCACGAGCTCACACCCGTGGGCGCCAGCCTGGAAGAGGCCTACATGGCGCTCACCCGGGACGACGTCGAGTACCGATCGGAGGGCACCCGATGACCGCCACGACCCTGCCGCCCACGACCCTGCCGCCCACGATCGGGCTCGGCTTCGGCCGGCTCGTCCGCAGCGAGTGGATCAAGCTCCGCAGCATCCGCTCCACGATCTGGTGCCTGGCGATCCTCGTCGTGGTCACGATCGCGATGGCCGTGCTCATCGGCAACGCCCTCGACGTCGGCACGCCCGTCGCCCAGGACTCCGCGAACGGCACCCTCGTCACGATCAACACCGCGAGCGTCTCCCTGACGGCACTCGTCGTCGCGGTGCTCGGCGTGCTCATCATCACGGGGGAGTACGGCACCGGCCAGGTCCGCTCGACCTTCACCGCCGACCCCCGCCGGACGGGTGTGATCCTCGCGAAGGCCTCGGTCCTCGCGGTCACCACCTTCGTCGTCAGCGCGGTGTCGATCTGGATCGGGGTGTTCGCCTCGGCGGCCCTGCAGGCGGGCAAGGGCGTGCACGCCGACCTCGCCGATCCGTCGGTGTTCATGCCGCTGTTCGGCGCCTCGGTGTACGTCACGCTCCTCGCCCTGCTCGCGTACGGCATCGGACTCCTCGTCCGGTCGAGCGCCGGCGGGATCGCGATCACCCTCGGGCTCCTGCTCGTCGTCCCGATCGTGCTGTCGCTCATCGCGAGCGTGCTGCAGGCGCAGTGGCTCCTCGACGTCACGAAGTTCCTGCCCGACCAGGCCGGGATGCAGCTGTTCACCTACTCGGCCGGCGACGCCGCGCCGCAGGACGGCATCGTCCTGAACGGCTGGGGCGGCTTCGGCGTGCTCGCGGCCGAGGTGGCCGTGGTGGGCGCACTCGCACTCGTGGTCGCACGCCGACGCGACGTCTGACGCCACCATCCCCCGGACTGGAGGCGCGGTGCCAGCTGGCGCCGCGCCTCCAGTTCCGTAGGCTCGCACCGTGCACCGCCCCCACCTCCTCGTCCCGCCGCTCGCCGTCCTGCTCCTGCTGGCCGGCTGCACGGCGACGCCGACGGTCGACGAGGAGGCGCTCGCCGACTGGCGGAGCGCGCAGGAGGCGGCGACGGAGACCGACCCGGACGTCCTCGGCGTGCTGACCGCAGACATCCAACCCGGCGACGAGGACCCGTCCGAGGTCGGGACCGGCGTCACGCTGCGGTTCCCGGCCGCGAAGGCGATCGACCACCTCGAGTTCTCGTGCTTCGGCAACGGGCACATGCGGGGGATCGTCCGCATCGAGTCCCGGGGCGGATCCGGCGACTTCACCTTCGACCCCGTGGCCTGCCGGGACAGCCCGAACCCGATCCGTCTGACGCGGCTCGCGAGCACGGACGTCGACTCCGTCGCGTTCAACGGCTTCGACAGCGACCGGTCGAGCGCGTGGCGGCTGGTCATCGTCGGGACGGCACCGTCCGCCGGCTGATCAGCGCCGGAGGTCGTACCGGTGCAGCGTCACCCCGTTGTCCCACCGCTGCTGCTCGAGCAGGTCGAGGACCAACGGCGGTCGCGCACCCGACGGCGGTGGGTCGAACAGCGGCCGCCCACGCCCGAGGACGGCGGGGTGCGTGAAGACCATCAGCTCGTCGAGGAGTCCGGCGTCGAGCAGCTGTGTCGCGATGCTCGGACCGCCGACACCGACGTCGCCGTCGGACTCGGCGCGGATGCGGGCGAGCTCGTCGATCGCGTCCTCGTCGCGGCCGATGATCCGCGTGTTGTGGTCCGCCGCCGTCCGCGACCGGGAGACCAGGACCTTCGGCTGCTCGGTCCAGATCTCGCCGTACTCGCGCATGTACGCGGGCAGGGACTCGTCGGTGCGGGCGTCGGGCCAGAACGGGTCCATCATGTCGTGGACGATGCGGCCCTCGACGGACAGCGTCATCGCCCGGGCGCGGCGGTTGAACTCGCGGTGCACGGTCTCGTCGATCCGGATCCACTCCGGTCCCTCGACGCCGCTGTGCTCACCGGCCTCGGTCTCGACGAAGCCGTCGAGCGAGGCGTTGATCCAGTACACGAACCGTGCGGGCATCTCGCGACTCCTTCGTCGGACGGGCCGGTGGGCGTGAGCGTACGCTCACGCTCGTCCGCACGCTCCTCGACGACGAGAGCAGGTCCACCGTGCGCCGGTCACTCAGAGCAGTCCTCGCGATCGCGACGGTCGCGGGACTCGCGACCACGTTCCTCCAGGTCGGTGCCAGCGGTGCGCCCGCCGTCGCCGCGGAGACCACGTCCGCACGGGGCGGTGCCGCGCCGACCCACCAGAACCCGATGACGCTCGCACTGCCGGACGGCCAGACCGCGGCGAGCTGCGCCGACCCGACCGTCGTGCGCGGGGTGGGACGCGACCGGAACTGGTACCTCTACTGCACGACCGATGCCCTCACGGCGACGGAGCAGAACCCGGACGGGTCGCTCGTGCAGCACGGGGTCCCGACGTACCGGTCCACCGACCTGACGCACTGGACGTACGTCGACGACGCCTTCCCCACGAAGCCGGCCTGGGTGGGCGACGCGAACGGCATCTGGGCGCCGGACGTCGTGTACCGCGCCGGGACGCACGGGCGTCCGGGCACGTGGTACCTCTACTACGCGGCGTCGGACACCCCCAGCGGCACGGCACCGACCGGCGGCGGGTCGGCCGTGGGGGTCGCGACGAGCCCGGGCCCGACCGGACCGTGGACGGACTCCGGCGGACCCGTCGTGGCACCGCAGGCGGCACCGAACGGCACCGGGCAGCGGTGGGAGTTCGACCCCGAGGTCATCACCGACCGCGGCAGCACGTACCTGTACTTCGGCAGCTACTTCGGCGGGGTGAACGTCCGCCGGCTGAGCACCGACGGCCTGCGGTCGATCCCCTCGACCGAGCGGCAGATCGCGATCGACAACCGCTACGAGGGCACGTACCTGATGCGGCACGATAGCTGGTGGTACTTCATGGGGTCCGCCACGAACTGCTGCAACGGCGCCCTGACCGGGTACGGCGTGTTCGTCGCCCGGTCGCGCAGCCCGCTCGGCCCGTTCACCGACCAGGACGGCGTGCGGATCACGAGCACCCGGGTAGGTGGCACGCCCCTGCTCGCCCAGAACGGCAACCGCTGGGTCGGCACCGGGCACAACACGGTCGTCACCGACCTCGCCGGGCAGGACTGGATCGTCTACCACGCCGTCGACCGGGACGACCCGTACTACGTGGGCCAGGGCACCTACACGAAGCGGCCCGTGCTCATCGACCCGCTCGACTGGGTGCACGGCTGGCCCGTGGTCCGCGGCGGAGCCGGCCCCTCGGACGGCGTGCAACCGGGGCCGGTGGCGCAGCCCGGTCAACGGCCGACGTACCGCGCCACCGCCGCACCGGTCGACGTGCCCGGTCGGACGATCCGTGCGCTGTCCACCGACTTCGACGGGACGACCCTGCCGCCGGCGCTCCGCTGGACCCGTGAGCCCGATGCCTCCGCGTGGACGGTCGCCGGGGGTGCCTTCCGGTGGCGGACGCAGGACGCCGACATCCACCCGCCGCAGACACCGCTCGCCTCGGTCCTGTCCGAACCGGCTCCTCGGGGCGACTGGGTGGCCGAGACCACCGTCGCGGTCGACACCCCGGCGACCGGCGACGGCGTGAACTACGTGCAGGGCGGGCTCATCGTGTACGGGAGCGACAGCGACTACGTCCGCCTGACCTCGAACTCGATCTTCGACACCCGGCAGACGGAGTTCGGCAAGCAGGTCTCCGGGCAACCGGCCGGCGCCCCGACCTACGGGAACATGGTCGTCGGGCCGGTCGGGGACACCACCACGCTGCGGATCGTGCACCGGTTCGTGGCCGGGGAGCACCGATACACCGCGTACACCAGCGTCGACGGACGGCACTTCGTGCGCGGCGGGACGTGGACGGCGGACCTCGGGGCCGAGCCGCGGATCGGGCTGATCTCGCTCGGCGGTGCGGGCTTCACGAGCACCTTCGACGACCTGCGGGTGAGCACGGTGGCGACGGGCCGCTGAGCGCGTCGACGGAACACGATCCCCGCCGGGATGCGAAGATGCATCGTTGCCTGCCGGAACCGAGAACGAGGGTCAGATGAGTCCGACCGAGGACACCGCGTCCACGGCCCCACTGCTCGACGGGCGGTACCGGCTCGAACACGCCATCGGCCAGGGCGGCATGTCCGTCGTGTACCGCGGGGTCGACGAGAGCCTCCACCGGCCCGTCGCCGTGAAGGTGTTCCACGCTGGCACCGTCGACGTCGCCCGGCAGGAGGCCGAGCTCGGCGTCCTGGCGTCCCTCGAGCACCACAACCTCGTGAGCCTGCTCGACACCGGCGTCGTCACCGGCCACGACGGCACCCGTCAGCGGTACCTCGTGATGGCGCTGGTCGCCGGGCAGGACCTCGAGGACCGGCTCTCCGTCGGCCCGCTCGCCTCCCGCCACATCGCCGAGATCGGCTACGACATGGCCGAGGCGCTGCACTACATCCACAGCCACGGCGTCGTGCACCGCGACATCAAGCCGTCGAACATCCTGCTCGTCGACTACGGCAACGACTCCGACCGTGCACGTGCCCGGTTGACCGACTTCGGCATCGCGCTCGCCGCCGGTGTCGAGCGGCTGACGGCCGACGGCGTGACCACCGGGACCGCCGCCTACCTCAGCCCCGAGCAGGCGCGGGGCGGCGAGGTCGGTCCGCCGAGCGACGTCTACTCGCTCGGGCTCGTGCTGCTGCAGTGCTTCACCCGCCGTCGGGAGTTCCCGGGGTCGCTCGTCGAGTCCGCCGTCGCGCGGTTGTCCCGCGACCCGGTGCTGCCCGAGCCGCTGCCCGAGCACTGGAAGGTCCTGCTCCGGGCGATGACCGCGCAGGACCCGGCAGCGCGCCCGGCCGGTGCCGATCTCGTGACCATGCTCCGCGACGTCGTCATCGCGGAGACCACCGCCGCCGACCACGTCGTCGAGACGACGTCCGCGGCCCAGCCGGCAGGCGACGCCGACCGTGCCCGCCCGGCGACGCTCGACAGCCTGCCCGAACAGGCGCTGCAGCGCACGACGGCGATGGCCGCGAGACTGTTCGACGCCCCGATCGCGCTGGTCGAGGTCCTCGACGAGGACCGTGCCTGGTCGCAGTCGTACATCGCTCCCGGTGTCGACGACGCGGCGCGCCACATCAACTTCCGCAACGGGTTCGCCCCGGTGCCGGTGCCCGTCGTGATCCCGGACGGCCAGACGCACCCCGAGATGCAGCACAGCCCGCTCGTCACCGGCCCGCTCGGCATCCGGTTCTACGTCAGCGTCCCGCTGGTGAAGCACGACGGCACCCCGATCGGCACGCTCGCGGTGCTCGACACGAAGCCGCGCCAGACGACCGGGGCGGACCTCGCGAACCTGCACGACCTCGCCGCGCTCGCCGTCACCCAGCTCGAGATCCGTCAGGAGTCGCTCCGCACGACGAGCGACGCGCTGCCGCTGGCACCCTGACGGGTGGTCGCGGTCAGGCGTCGGTGAGGGCTGCCGCGTAGGCCCGGACCGACCGGTGGTACCGGGGGAGCGTCGGCTCCACCGCCTCGATCGCGACCCGGAGCGCCTCGTCGTGGCGACCGGCACTGTGCAGCGCGAGTGCGAGGAACACCTTCGGCGCTGCGCCGGTCGCCGGGTGCTCGGGGGCGTCGCGGAGCATCGTGATCGCCTCGTCGACCCGGCCGAGGTTGCGGAGCGTCGAGGCGTGCTGGACGACCATCCGCGCCGCCCTCGTCGGGTCCACGGTGTCGAGCCCGGCTGCCGTCGCGGCCGTGTAGTGGACGTCGGCCTCGGCTTCGTGGCCGCCGGAGTCGTTCGCCCCGCCGAGCTCGAACGCGCCCAGCGCCGGGTGGGGTGCGGCGTCGGCGAGGACCCGCATGCGGTTGATGCGCTCCTGGTCGTCGATGGTGTCGTCGGCCCAGAGTTCGGCGACGCGGGCTTCCCAGTCCTCGGTGCTCATCCCACCAGCGTATTGGCGGACCGGTCCAGGCCGTGCTCGCCCGGGCCGTGCCGGATCGCGCCGTGCTCGACCGGGCCGTCCGAGACCGTCGCCCGGAACGACCGGACGAGGGGCACCCCCGGGTGCACGAGCGTCGGGGTGCGCCAGGCGAGCGCCGAGCCGACCGCGGGGTACTCGGCGGCACGGACGAACCACGGGTCGTCGTGGTCGAGGGCCTCGAACCGGATCGTGGCGCCGACGCCCTCGAACACGGCCGACCACTCGACCCACGGCGCGACCGACCCGTGCACCGCGTCCTCGCCGCTGGCCGTCGCCGTCCGGACCGCGATGTCGGCGCACGGCGGGAAGCGCCAGGTGAAGCCGCCGTACCCGGCCCCGACCCGACCGTTGCTGCCCGGGCCGCCGAGCCGGACGACCGCGTCCCCTGGCACGCGGAACGACGACGACCACGTGAGCTCCCACCCGGTGTCGACCGCCCGCCAGGCGAGGGCCCGGTCCTCGTGCAGGGTGACGTGGCCGTCGGGACCGCGCCAGACGACCTCCTGCCGCAGGGAGGGGCCGTGGTGCTCGGCGTGCACGACCGTTGCGCTCCCGTGGTCGTCGCGCCAGACGTAGCCCTCGCCGTGGACGTACGTCCGTCCGCCCCAGCAGTTCACGCCGTCGAGGTCGGGGATCGCGAACCCGACGCCGCAGTGCCAGTCGTGGTCCGGCGGGTGGTGGGCGCTCACGACCGTGCCGCCGAGGGTCCGCACCGGGTGCAGGTACGGGCGGGGCGACGACGTCGGGATCGTCCCCGCGCCGTCGAGGACCGATGCGACCGCGACGCCGTCGACGACGAGCTCGTCGAGCACCTCGTCGCGGTCCGCGTGCGCCCAGGGTGCGCCGACCTCGGAGAACAGTGCGCCCTGGTCCGCCGCGCGGTCGACGACCGCCTCGACGTCCGTGACGAGCGGCCGACGCGCGGGCCCCTCGCCGTCCCACGTCACCCACGGGTGGTCGATCTGCACCGGTTCGGTCGCCCGCACGGCTTCGAGCACCTCGACGAACGCGCCGGTCGACACGAGCGGCACGAGCAGCGCGTCGCCGCGGGACCGGTGGGCGAGCAGGTTCTCGAGCAGGTCGGTGCGCCCGAGGCCGTGGGTCACCCCGTCGATCGTGACCTCGTCGGTCGTGTACCCGAGGACCGCGCTCCCGGTCGTGCCGCGGACCCGCACGCTCGGGAGGACCTCGGTCGGCCCGCACAGGGTGAGCGCCGCGGTCGCCTCGCGTCCGGCGGTCGTCGTGACCCGGACGGCCGAGGTGTCGTCGCCCTCGATCGCGTTCGCCCGGTACAGCTCGACCTCGACGCGCGCCACCTCGTCGGCTCGACGGCAGCCGACGAGCGCGAGGGCGGTCGCCACGGCGTGGGCGAGCGGGTTCGTGATGACCCCGTCGAGGACGTCGACCCCGTCCACCCGGCGGCGGCCGGCCCAGGCGGAGCGGTCCCAGTACGCCTGGTCGCGCGTCCAGGTGCCGACGGCCGCGGCGGACCGGACGGTCCCGACGAGCGACCCGTCACGGAGTGCGGGCAGCGCGTGCGACCCGAGGCTCTGGAACCCCACCTGGACCACGCGCCCGCTGCGTCGTTCGGCGTCGAGCAGGCTCGCCAGGTCCGCGCGGGTCGTGACCGGGGGCTTCTCGAGGAGGACGTCGGCGCCGCTCTCGAGGGCGGCCAGGGCGAGGGGGAGGTGCGCGGCGATCGGGGCCGCGACCACGACGACGTCGACCGGGCCGGTCGCGCGGGCCGCGGCGACGTCGTGGACGACGGGCACGCCGCCGTCCACGTCGGCGTCGAGGGTCGGGTCGACGACGGCCGTCAGCGTGCAGACACCGAGGCCGACGAGCCGGTCGATGGTCGCCCGGTGGTGCAGGCCGTAGCCGCGCGCGCCGACGAGGACGATGCCGGGAGGCGCGGTGCGGCTCGGGTCTCCGGCCGCCGGTCGCTCCGTGGTCACGACCCCACCGACGGGGTGCCGATCACGACACGGGTCCGGCCCGGCGCGCGTCCGGTGACGTGGACGTGCGAGCCCGTCGGCCGGTCCGTCCCGCCGAGGAACGCGTAGTCCTGGCCGGGCGCGTAGAACGCGGGTTGCCCGGGGCCGGAGCCGTTGCCCGGCCCGATCGTCACGGTGTCGGTGCCGACGCGGTACGAAGCGGTCCCGGTGACGAGGACGCGTTCGGCGGTGGCGGCATCGGTGCTCACACCGGAGAACGTACCCCCGTCGCGGAACGTCAGCTGGAGCGACCACGGGACGTCGGCCCCAGCGGTCTCGATGTCGAGCGTGACCGCGTCGGCCGTCAGGGCGACGTCGACCGTCGTCGTGAGCGCCACCTCGTCGGCGGTCCGGCTACCGAAAGCCATCGACGCCGAGAACCGCCCCTCGTCGGCGAGCGCGTAGTCACCGTCTGCCCGCCGGTGCTCGGGTGCGAGCGGCTGGTGGTAGTCGGCCGACACGCGTTCGGTCAGCCGGAACCGGCCGGCGCCGAGGTCCTCGAGCCTCGTCGGGCGGAACGGGCCGAGGCCGAAGAACTCCCGCGAGAGCCGGACGTCGGTGAGGACGACGGCGCCGGCGACGACCCGCAGGAACGTCGGGCTGTTCGCGAGCCCGGAGCGGACGTGTCCGGCCGCCGGGACGTCCGAGCCGGCGAAGAGCACGACGTCGCGGTCGGCCTCGCGGACGTGGACGAGCCGTGCCGCCCGGAACGTCGAGGTGCACCGGGGGAGCGGTGCGCCCGCCGGCAGCGGCCGCTCGAGCACCGGGTCGGTCATCGCCCGTGCGGCCACCGCGCCGGGCTGCCAGGTGTCGGCGACCGCTGCCCGGGCGGCGACGGCGGCGAGGTCGGCTCGGCCGTCGAGCACCGCGACGTGCCAGAGCAGGGGTGCGAACGGTCCGATCCCGAACGGCCGCGACTGGTCCTGCCGTCGGGACTGCACGGTCTCGACGGTGTCGTCGGGCAGGAGCAGCGCGAGTGTCGCGTCGAGCGAGCGGCGCACCGGGTCGAGCAGCTCGAGCCGCCCCAGCACCGACGCCAGCACGAGGAAGGACGGGCACGAGACCGCCGCGGCGTAGTTCGGGCTGCGCTCGGACCACAGGCCGTCGGCGTCGATGTCCGGTCCCTCGGCGAGCCACTCGTCGATCCGCTCGACGAGGGCCGGGTCGGGGTGGAGCCGGTGGACGCGGGCGAGTGCGGCCGCGATCTCCCACCGGTGGTTCGGGGTGTGCACGCCACCCGTCAGCAACGCCGGGGTCGCGCGGTGCACGATCTCGTCGAGGTCGTCGGCCAGCGCCGCGGCCGTCGGCACGGTCGCACGGTACGGCGCGAGGAGCTCGATGGCGTCGCACACGTCGTTGACCGTGAACGCGGAGTCGGGTGGGGAGAGGACGTTGTCGCCGCCGACGAACGTGCCGCCGGGGGACTGCCTGGTGGCGAGGTGCCGGACCCAGCCGTGCGCGGTGGCGAGGTCGTCGTCGGTGGGGCGAGCCGCGCCTCCCGTCCGCTCGTTCCGGACCCACGCCCCGACCAGGGTGAGGGCGCGCGCCATGAGTTCGCGGTGCTGCAGCGTCTCCGGGGCGTCGGTGGCCTGCCGGAGCCGGGCCGCGTCGGCGTCGGCCGCGGTGCCGGCGAGGTCGAGGAAGCCCATCAGTCCTTGAGGCCCGCGTTGAGGTCCGCGCCGTTCACGTACTTCTGGAAGACCAGGTAGATGAGGACGAGCGGGATGATCGAGATCACCGAGGCGCCGAGCAGGACCGTCCAGTTGACGTTCTCCGCGCCGACGATGCTCTGCAGCGCGATCTGGATCGTGAACTGGTGCGGGTCGTTGAGGACGAGCAGTGGCCAGATGTAGTCGTTCCACCGCCACTGGAACGAGAAGATCGCGAGCGTCAGCATGATCGGGC
The DNA here is from genome assembly GCF_037144815.1 of Curtobacterium sp. USHLN213. Taxonomy (NCBI): domain Bacteria; kingdom Bacillati; phylum Actinomycetota; class Actinomycetes; order Micrococcales; family Microbacteriaceae; genus Curtobacterium; species Curtobacterium sp. USHLN213. The sequence continues at coordinate 183,591 of NZ_JBBCYQ010000008.1, forward strand.
GGGAGATCGGCAGCATGATCCGCCAGAAGATCCCGAACTCGCTCGCGCCGTCGATGCGGGCGGCCTCGACGAGGTCGTCCGGCACGGTGAGGAAGAACTGCCGGAACATGAAGATGCCGGTCGCGGTGATCACCGACGGCACGATGATGCCGGCGAGCGAGTCGTACATGCCGAGGTCGCGGATCACGATGAACGTCGGCGCGAGGATGACCTCGGTCGGGAGCATCGTCGTCGCGAGGATGCAGACGAAGAAGACCTTGAGCCACTTGTTGTCGTACTTCGCCAGCGCGTACCCCGTCGCCGCGCTCGCCAGCACGGTGAGGACGGTGGTGACCAGCGCGACGATGACGGTGTTGCCGAAGTAGCGGGCGAAGTCGTAGCTCGCCCAGGCCTCCGTGAAGCCGCTGACCGACCACGTCTTCGGGAACAGGGTGAGCGGGTAGGAGAACAGCTCGCCGCCGGGCTTGAACGCGCTCAGGACGAACCAGAGCACGGGGAAGCCGAACGCGATGATGAAGACCCAGAGCAGGGCGGTGGCGGCGATGGCCCTGGGGCGGCGCGGGCCGTCGAGGCGTTTGGTCCTGGTCGTGTTCCTGGTGGTTCCCGACGTGACGTCGGTCGCGGGTGCGCCGGAGGCGCTGGGCAGGGTTGCGGTCATCGGCGGGCCTCCGTCCGACGGTTCACGGCCAGCTGGATGAGCGCGATGGCCATGAGGATGAGCATGAGGACCATCGACGCCGCGCTCGCGTAGCCGATGTGGGCGTTCTGGAACCCGTTCGTGTAGATGTACTGCACGAGCAGGTTGTTGTCGGTGCCGGGACCGCCGCCGTTGAGTGCCTGGATCGTCGCGAACTCCTTGAAGGCGCCGAGCGACGACAGCAGGACCACGATGAACGACGTCGGTGCGATGCTCGGCAGCGTGATGTAGCGGAACTGGTGCCAGGCGCCGGCGCCGTCGAGGGACGCCGCCTCGTAGTAGGACTGCGGCACGTTCCGGATCGCGGCCACGAACAGCAGCATGTTGAAGGCGGCTCCGGCCCACGCGGTGGCGAACACCACGACGAGCAGCGACAGGTCCGCGTTCGACTGCCACGGGACGGCCTTGCCGCCGAAGGACTCGATGACGAAGTTCGCGAGCCCGAAGTTCTCGCCGAACATCCACCGCCAGATGACGCCGGTCACGATCGGCGAGATGAGCCACGGCACGAAGAAGACGATGCGGGCGACGCTCCGGCCCTTCGCCGCGGGGCTCGTGAGCATGAGCGCCATCGACAGGGAGAGCACGAAGCCGAGCGGAACCGCCACGATCGCGTAGAGGAACGTCCGGAGGAGTGCCGCGTAGAAGGTGTCGTCGGCGAACAGCTCGAAGTAGTTCTCGAGCCCGATGAACTTCGGGGCGACGACACCGTTGTAGTCGGTGAACGAGTAGCCGAGGCCGATGACCGCGGGCCACACGAAGAACACCACGAACAGCACCGCGTTGACGCTGACGAAGAGGATCGGGGCGAGGACGGGCTTGCTGACGCCGGAGCGGCGGCGCTTGGTCGTCTTCGCGGCTCCGGGCCGGCGGGGCGGCACCGGGGTGGGCACGGCGGTCTGCACGTCGCCGGCTGCGGTGGGGATGCTCACGATGATCCTCTTCGTTCGTCGCGGTGTTGCTGGGGGAAAGACGCCGGGGTCGGGTGCGTGCACCCGACCCCGATCCGTCATCCGACGTGCTCTTCGTAGTACTTCGTGATCGTCTCGAGGGTCTTCTTGGCCGACTGCTGCCCGTTGATGAGCTTGCCGACCTCGGCGGTGGTGGGGTCGGTGCCGAGTTCCTTGCCCTCGACCGCCCACTTCGCGCTCTCCTTGGCGTAGGAGCTCGAGATCGGGTCGGCCGCGTCGATCTCCTTCTGGTAGAGCGCGAAGGAGTCCTTGGCGGCCTGCGACTCGAACGGGTAGCTGATGTCCAGCCCGGTCTCCACCGGCAGGAAGCCGTTCGTCGTCACGAGCTTCGCGTAGTTCGTCGGCTCGTACATGTAGTCGATGAACTTCTTCGCCGCGGTCCCGCGGGCGTCCGAGTTCTCGAAGCCGACGATGTTGCCGCCGTAGTTGATCTCGGTGGCGTGCGTCGGGTCGGCCGGGGTCGCGGCGCTGGCCCAGTCGAAGTCGGTGATGTTCGACGCGAAGTCCGACGACTGCCAGACGCCCGAGAAGTAGGCGACGACCTGGCCGCTCTTGAACAGGGCGTTCGGGTCCTGCCCGCTCGTCCACACCGACTTCGGCATCGTCGAGTCGTCGTTCATGTCGGCGAAGTCCTGCAGCGCCGAGACGGTCTTCGCGTCGGTCGGGAAGGAGCCGTCCTTCTCCTGCTGCATGAAGTCGGTGCCCTTGGTGAACATGTAGGCGCGCAGGCGGGACGGCGAGGAGTCGAACACCAGGTCGTACTTCGCGCCGGTCTTCGCCTTCACCTGGTCGGCGGCCTGCAGGAACTCATCCCAGGTCCAGGCCTTCGCGGGGTCCGTCGGGTAGGCGATGCCGGCCTTGTCGAACAGCGACTTGTTCACGAACAGGCCCGCCGCGGTGACGTCGGACGGGATCGAGGTGACCTTGCCGTCGTCGTCCTTCGCGATGATGTCCTTGTCGATCTTGTTCGCGTCGTCGTCCACGATCGAGGCCAGGTCGACGGTCTTGCCGGTCCAGATCGGGTCGATGCCCGCGGCTCGCACGACGTCGGGCAGCGAGTTCGCCTGCGCCGACTCGCGGAGCTTCGTCTGCAGCCCGTCGTACGGCAGGTTCACGATCTTGACCGTGACGCCGGTCTTCTTCTCGTAGTCGGTCGCGAGGTCCTGGTAGCCCTTCTCCTGCGCCGTCGACGTGGAGAGCCAGAAGGTCAGCTGGTCGACCTTGCCGCCGTCGCCGGAACCGCTGCCGGAGGCGCAGCCGCTCAGGAGCGCCAGTGCGGCGATGCCGCCGGCGAGCGCGAGCATCTTCTTGGATGACTTCATCGTCACTGCTTTCGTTCGGGACCACTGGCGTCTGCCGTGGGCGAGCGTTCGGGGTGTCTCGGCCGAGGAGACAAGGTCTACACGACGCCCGGTGATTCTGGCAAGCGCTTTCCTGCAGAATGTTTGGACATTGTGACGTGACGGCTCGATCCGTTGCCGCGGCTCCGCCCCGGCGGGCGGGAAATCGCTATCCTCGCCACAGACAGCCCTCGCCACACAGCGCGGAGCCGACGGACTGGAGGCGCGACATGCCCGAACGGAGCTCGGTCACCCTGGCCGACGTGGCTGCGCGGGCAGGCGTCTCCCTCGCGACCGCGTCGCGCGCGCTCAACGGCAGCGTGCGGAAGGTCCGGCAGGAGTCGGTCGACCGCGTCCACGCTGCGGCCCGGGAGCTCCGGTACACCGCCAACGTGCAGGCCCAGGCGGTCGCCCGCGGGACCACCACGACGCTCGCGCTCGTCGTGGGCGACATCGCCGATCCGTACTTCGCAGCCATCGCCGCCGGGGCCATCCGTGCCGCCGACGACGCCGGGCTCGTCGTCACGATCACGTCGACGGGAGGGGACCCGTCGCGTGAGGCGGCCGTCCTCGGCGTCGTCGCGGGGCTCCGGCCGCGGGCCGTGGTGCTCGCGGTGAGCCGTCGTCTCGGTGGTGGCGCCGAGCTGGCGTCGGCCGTCTCCGGGCTCGTCGCGGCCGGAGCGGGGGTGTCGGCGCTCGTGTCCGACCTCGACGGCGCCGTGGCAGGCGTGTCGGGAGTGCAACCACTCGTGATCCGGAACCTCAGCGGTGCTGCGGCGCTCGCCGGGGCCCTGGTGGAACAGGGGCACGACTCGTTCGCGGTGCTCGCCGGGGATCCGTCGCTCGCCACCGCGCACGCGCGCTACGAGGGCTTCGTCGCGGGCCTCGCCGCCCACGGGATCCGGGTGCCCGACGACGCCGTGGTGCCGTCGGAGTTCACGCGGGACGGCGGGTACCGGGCGATGGTGTCGCTGCTCGACCGGGCTGCGGCGGGCTCGGGGGCGTTGCCGCGGTGCGTGTTCGCGGTCACGGACCTCATGGCGGTGGGGGCGGTCGCGGCGATCCGGGAGCGCGGGCTCGTCCCGGGGGTGGACGTCGGGGTCGCGGGGTTCGACGACGTGCGGATGCTCGCCGACGTCGTGCCGGCGCTGAGCACGGTGCGGTTGCCCCTCGAGGAGATCGGGGAGCGGGCGGTGCGGCGGGCCCTCGGGCTCGAGGCGGACGGCGCCATCGACGGCGAGGTCGTGCTGCGCGCGAGCACAGCGCGCTAGCGGGCCCGGCCCGGGCGCGCCGCGCCCGGGCGCCCCGCGCCCGTCCCCGTCGCCCGCGCCCGTCCCCGTCGCCCGCGCCCATCCCCGCGCCCGGGCCCGTCCCGTCGCCCGGATCGTGAGCAGAAACGGTCGGGTGCCGTGGCGCGACCCGACCATTCCTGCTCACGAAGTGGCGCGGGGTGCGCACGCCCCGGGCCCGCGCACCGCACGCCCCCGCACGCCCACGCCGCACGCCCCGCCCCGAACGCACACACCCGAACACGCGCGTGCGGTCGGCACGGGCCGTGGTGTACGGTTCCGGCAAGCGCTTTCCACCACGGTGGCGAGCGGGCCACAGCGAGCAAGGGAGCACGCGTTGACCACGCGCACCATCGGCATCATCATGAACGGCGTCACCGGACGCATGGGCTACCGCCAGCACCTCGTGCGGTCGATCCTGGCCATCCGCGACGACGGCGGGCTCCCGCTCCCGGACGGCACGAGGCTGCAGGTCGAACCGATCCTCGTCGGCCGGAACGCCGCGAAGCTCGAGGAGATCGCCACCCGGCACGGCCTCGAGCACTGGACGACCGACCTCGACGCCGCCCTCGCCGATCCCCGCTGGGACGTCTTCGCCGACTTCGCCGTGACGAGCGCCCGCGCCGACGCCCTGCGGAAGGCGATCGCCGCCGGCAAGGCCGTCTACACCGAGAAGCCCACGGCGGAGACCTCCGACGAGGCACTCGAGCTCGCCCGCCTCGCCGCCGACGCCGGCGTGCCGAACGGCGTCGTGCACGACAAGCTCTACCTGCCCGGCCTCCGGAAGCTCCGCCGGCTCATCGACTCCGGGTTCTTCGGCCGGATCCTCTCCGTCCGCGGCGAGTTCGGCTACTGGGTGTTCGAGGGGGACTGGCAGACCGCGCAGCGGCCGAGCTGGAACTACCGCCGCGAGGACGGCGGCGGCATCGTCGTCGACATGTTCCCGCACTGGAACTACGTCCTCGAGCAGCTGTTCGGCCGCGTGGAGTCGGTGTACGCCCGCGCGGTCACGCACATCGACGAGCGCACCGACGAGCAGGGGGCCGGGTACGCGGCGACTGCGGACGACGCGGCCTACGGCGTGTTCGACCTCGCCGGCGGCATCACGGCGCAGATCAACTCGAGTTGGGCGGTCCGGGTCGACCGTGACGAGCTCGTCGAGTTCCAGGTCGACGGCACCGACGGCAGCGCCGTCGCGGGACTGTTCGGCTGCCGGATCCAGCCCCGGACGGCGACGCCGAAGCCGGTGTGGAACCCCGACCTGCGGGACGACCGCGACTACAGGGCGCAGTGGCTCGAGGTCCCCGACAACGAGGTGTTCGGCAACGGCTTCCGCGCGCAGTGGGAGGACTTCCTGCACGACCTCGTGGCCGGCCGCCCGCACCCCTACGACCTGCTGTCCGGTGCCCGCGGCGTGGCGCTCGCGGAGGCCGGTCTGCGCTCGAGCGCCGAAGGACGACGCATCGACCTGCCGGAGCTGACCCTGCCCACCGGGGCCGAGCCGCGCCTCCAGGGCGACAGCGCCGACAACGCCGAACGCGCCGACAGCGCCGACAGCGCCGAACGCGCCGACAGCGCCGACAGCGCCGAACGCGCCGACAGCGCCGAACGCACCGGCCGCGCCGACCGCGCCGACAGCGCCGACGACGCCGAGACCGTCGGAGCACGCGCATGACCACCCTGACCCTCCTCGCGCCCGACGGCACGACCAGCCGGGTCGACCTGCGCGAGCCGGCCGTGGCGGCCACCGCGAAGCCGACCGCCCCGCTCACCGAGCGCGTCGTCTACGCCGCCGCCCACGTCGTCCCGCGCACCGCCGCCGACAACACGCCGGGTGCGCCGGCGGACCTCGACTGGGACGCCACCCTCGCGTTCCGGCACCACCTCTGGTCGTGGGGCCTCGGCGTCGCGGACGCGATGGACACCGCGCAGCGGAACATGGGGCTCGACCCGGCCGCCACGCGCGAGCTCATCACGCGCAGCGCTCGCGAGGCGCAGTCCGTCGGCGGCCGCATCGTCGTCGGCGTGAACACCGACGACCTCCCGGACCAGGTCGCCACCGAGCAGCAGGTCGTCAACGCCTACGTCGCCCAGCTCCACCACGCCGAGGACGCCGGCGCGGGGGTCGTGCTCATGGCGAGCCGGCACCTGGCGCGCCTGGCGGGCAGCGATCCCGCGGTCTACCGCCGCGTCTACCGCAGGGTCATCGAGCGCGCGAGCGCCCCCGTCGTCCTGCACTGGCTGGGGGAGGCGTTCGACCCCGCCCTCGCCGGCTACTTCGGCGGTCAGCACGGCCCCGACACCGTGCTCGACATCATGGGCGACGCCGGGTCGAAGGTCGCCGGCATCAAGATGAGCCTGCTCGACGCCCGGGCCGAGGTCGCCCTCCGCTCCCAGCTGCCCGCCGGCGTCCGGATGTTCACCGGCGACGACTTCCACTACGTCGACCTCATCGCCGGGACCGATCGGACGCACTCCGACGCCCTGCTCGGCGCGTTCGCCGCCGTGGCGCCGATCGCCTCCGCCGCCGTCCGGGCCCTCCCCGACGAGACCGCCTTCCGCGCGCTGCTCGGCCCCACCGAGGCCCTGTCCCGCCACGTCTTCAGCGCCCCGACCTGGCACTACAAGACCGGCATCGCCTTCCTCGCCTGGCTGAACGGCCACCAGGGCGCCTTCGCCATGGTCGGCGGTCAGCACGCCGGCCGCTCCCTGCCGCACCTGTCCGAGACCGTCCGGCTCGCGAACGCCTGCGGCGCGCTCGAGGACCCGTCGCTCGCGGCGTCGCGGTGGCACGACCTGCTCACCGTGTCCGGTGTGCCCGTGACGGCCAGGAGGCGCGGCTCGACCCCCGCCGACCGCCCGCTCTCCGGGGCCGTCGCGTGAGCACCCCCGTCGTCCGCGCCACGCGGACCGGGGCCGCCCCGGGCTCCGCACCCCCGCATCCGCGGCTCTCGATCAACCAGGCGACGATCAAGTACGCCTCGCTCCGGGACGCCCTCGACACCGTCCGCGCCGCCGGCGTCCAGGCGATCGGAACGTGGCGGGAGCCCGTCGCCGAGGTCGGGCTGTCCGAGGCCGTGCGGATGGTCGCCGACTCCGGCCTCCGGGTGTCCTCGCACTGCCGCGGCGGCTTCTTCACCCTCCCGGCCGGCACCGAACGGCAGCGGGCACTCGACGACAACCGCCGGGCGATCGACGAGACCGCGGCGTTGGCCGAGGCCGGCGCGCCCGGGTCCGCGCCGGTGCTCGTGCTCGTCGCCGGAGGGCTGCCCGAGGGGTCCCGCGACCTGATCGACGCCCGGGACCGCGTGGCCGACGCCCTCGCCGACCTCGTCCCGCACGCCCTCGACGCCGGCGTCCAGCTCGCCGTCGAGCCCCTGCACCCGATGTACGCCGCCGACCGGGCCGTCGTGTCGACCCTCGCGCAGGCCCTCGACCTCGCGGCGCCCTTCCCGGCCGCTGCCGTCGGTGTGGTCGTGGACACGTTCCACGTCTGGTGGGACCCGGCACTCGCGGCCTCGGTGGCCCGCGCCGGTGCCGCCGGGCGGATCGCGAGCTACCAGGTGTGCGACTGGCTCACCCCGATCGCCGCCGACCCGCTGCTCTCGCGCGGTGTGATGGGGGACGGGCACATCGACTTCGGGCCGGTCACCGCTGCCGTGACCGCCGCCGGGTACTCCGGGGACGTCGAGGTGGAGATCTTCAACCAGGCTGTGTGGGACGCCCCGGCGACGGACGTCGTCGACCGGGTGGTCCGGGCGTTCACGGCATCGGTGCCGCTGCCCCTGCCCCTGCCTCGCTGAGGGGGCGGCGGCGGACCAGCACCACGCTGTCGAGCACCTCGTGCGGCGCTCCCTCGGGCGTCACCGCGGTGCGCGGTCGGAGCTCGGCGGCCACGACCTCCCACCCGTCGTCGAGCCCCAGCGCCGCGAGGTCCTCCGCCGGCGTCGGGAAGCGGTACGCCCGCATCTCCTCGGGCAGGTCCCCGTGCGGGGGCGCGGCGTGCGCCGTCACGAGCAGGTGCCCGCCGGACGCCACGAACCCGGCCGCCCGCCGCAGGATCGCCCCACGCGGGATCTCGACCGGCCACGACTGCAGGAACGACGCCGTGACGAGGTCGAACCGCGCCGCGGTGTCCCACGAGTCGAGGTCCGCCGCGACGAACGCCGTCCGCTCCTCGACCCCGGCGGTGACGGCAGCCCGGGACCCGCGGGTGACCGCCGTCACCGACAGGTCCACCCCGGTGGTCGCCCACCCCTGCCGGGCGAGCCAGACGACGTCGCCGCCCTCGCCACAGCCCAGGTCCAGCGCGCGTCCCGCGGGCAGCGACGACGCGACGTCGGCGAGCACCGCGTTCACCCGCCCCGACCAGATCCCGTCGTGCTCGGCGTAGCGGGCCTCCCACCAGCTGCGTGCGGTCGTGTCGGACGGCTCCCGGTGCGTGTGCATGCCGTCACTCCACCGCACGGACCGCCGGAACCCAAGCGGTGTTGCCACCCCGGCAACGTCGCACCGTGCGTGGCGGGGCCGCGCCGCGCCTCCTGGCCGCCCGATCGTGAGCAGAAGATGTCGGGACGCTGTCCCCGACCCGACCATTTCTGCTCACGAAGCGCCCGCGCGCCCGCGCGCCCCCGCGCCCCGCCCGTCAGTCGGCGGGGCCGGCGTGCTCGATGCGAGCGCTCGCCGTGGCCATGTGGTCGTCCATCGCCCGCTGCACCGCGAGCACGTCCCCAGCCCGGAGCGCCTCGAGGATCGCACGGTGCTCCTCGTACGCGGCCTCGGTGGCCTGGCGGGTCCGGACGCGACGGCCGACCCACACGCTGAGCATCGAGCGGAGGCTCTGCAGCAGGTCGGCGAGCACGTCGTTCCCGGCGGAGCGGGCGAGCAGCACGTGGAACCGGACGTCGGCGTCGATGAAGGCGTCCGGGTCGTCGAGCGCCTGGTGCTGTCGGTCGATGTAGGTCTGGAGCTCGTCGAGCTGCGCCGGCGTCGCACGCTGTGCGGCGAGGATCGCCGCGGTGCGTTCGAGCGACGACCGGACCTCGAGCAGCTCCCGCGTCCGGTTCGACGCGAGCATGAGCCCCCACGACAGGGTCGTCGGCAGCAGGTCCGAGGTCCCGCCCTGCAGGTACGTGCCGGAACCCGGGCGGATCTGCACGATGCCGAGGATCTCGAGCGCCGCGAGGGCCTCTCGCACGGCGGACCGACCGACCCCGAGCCGTTCGGCCAGCACCCGTTCCGAGGGCAACCGCGAACCGGGTGCCAGGTCGCCGGCGGTCAGCAGGGACACGAGCTGTCGGGCGACCTCGGAGGCGGGGGAGCCCGTCGGCACCGACTCGAGTTCGAGGCGGATGTTGAGCGGGTCGTCCGGGCTGAACGCGGGCATGCAGTGAGCGTACCGGTCGGTCAACCGGTTGCGGTGGGACTCCTCGCCGAGCCGCGGCGGCACGGAATGGTCAACCGGTTGACAAGTTTGGAGTGACCGCGCACACTGGTCCGTGCGCACCGATGCGTCACCTCCGTCCCCGGCGCAGCAGCCGACCGGAGCACCACCCCACCCGAGCAGGAGTCATCGTGGACATCCCCGCCACGCGAGGCATCCCCACCTCGGTCGTCGAGAAGACGGCCATCCGCAAGATCGCGATCCGCATCGTGCCCTTCGTGGCGCTGATGTTCTTCATCAACTTCCTCGACCGCACCGCGATCTCCTTCGCGGCCCCGAACGGCATGGAGGCCGACCTCGGCCTGACCGCCGCACAGTTCGGGTTCGCCTCGGGCGTGTTCTTCATCGGCTACCTCGTGCTCGAGGTGCCGTCCAACCTGGCGCTGCACAAGTTCGGCGCCCGCGTCTGGCTCGCCCGCATCATGATCACGTGGGGCATCGTCTCGCTGCTCTTCACGTGGGTGCAGAACTACCCGCAGCTCGTCGGCCTGCGCTTCCTGCTCGGCATCGCCGAGGCCGGGTTCTTCCCCGGCGCGATCCTGTTCCTGTCGACCTGGGTCCCCGCCCGGCACCGCGGCAAGATGCTCGCGCTCTTCTACCTGGCGCAGCCGCTCACCAGCGTGATCGGTTCGCCGCTCGCCGGCTGGCTGATGACCCACGAGGGACTGCTCGGCGGCCTCGCGGGCTGGCGCTTCATGTTCCTCTGCGTGTCGATCCCCGCGATCATCGTCGGCATCCTGTGCCTCTTCGTGCTGAAGGACAAGCCGTCGCAGGCGAAGTGGCTCGACGAGGACGAGAAACTCTGGCTCGAGGGCGCCCTCGCGAAGGAGAACAGCCAGAAGGAGGGGAGCGCGCACGGCAAGGGCGGCCTCCGAGCGGCGTTCGGCTCCGGTCGCGTCTGGATGCTCGCCGCCGTGTACTTCGGCTTCATCTACGGCCTGTACGCCCTGAGCTTCTTCCTGCCGACCATCATCGACGGCTTCCAGGAGCAGTTCGGCACCACGTTCGACCTGTTCCAGAAGGGGCTCATCACGGCGATCCCGTACGTGCCCGCCGCCGTCGTGCTCTACTTCTGGTCGCGTGACGCGTTCCGGCGCGGCGTCCGGGTGTGGCACATCGCGGTCCCCGCCCTCGTCGGCGGCCTGAGCATCCCGGTGGCCCTCTACATGAACAGCCCGGCCGCCACGGTCGCCGTCATCGCGATCACCGCGTGCTCGATCTTCGCCGCGCTGCCGAACTTCTGGACCGTCCCGACGCAGTTCCTCACCGGTGCCGCAGCAGCGGCGGGCGTCGCGCTCATCAACACCGTCGGCAACCTCGGAGGCTTCGCCGCGCCGTACATCACCGGCGCCGTCAGCGAGTGGACCGGCGGGTACCAGGTGCCGATGTTCATCGTCGGGTTCTTCATGGTGCTGTCGAGCGTCCTGATGTTCGTCCTCGGCCGGACCACGAAGCGGAACGAGCGACGCGACGCCGACGCTGCCGCGCAGGCCGCGACGACCACGACCCAGGAGTCCCACGCATGACCCGCCTGTTCAACGACCCCGCGGACTTCGCGGACGAGATGGTCGACGGCTTCGTCGCCGCGAACCGCTCCCGGGTGCGGAAGGTCCACGGCGGCGTCGCCCGCTCGACCACCAGCCCCGAGGGGACCGTGGCGCTCGTCGTCGGCGGCGGGTCCGGGCACTACCCGGCGTTCGGGGGGCTCGTCGGACACGGGCTCGCGGCCGGTGCGGCGATGGGGAACCTGTTCGCCAGCCCGAGCGCCCAGCAGGTCACGGCGGTCGCGAATGCATCCGAGCACGGCGGCGGGGTGCTCCTGAGCTACGGCAACTACGCCGGCGACGTCCTCAACTTCGACGCAGCTGCCCGGGCACTCACCGCGGCCGGCATCGACGTCCGCACGGTCCGCGTGACCGACGACGTCGCGAGTGCCCCGAGCGCCGAGGCCCACAAGCGCCGCGGGATCGCGGGCGACCTCTGCGTGTTCAAGGTCGCCGGAGCCGCCGCCGAGCGGGGCGACGACCTCGACACCGTCACGGCGATCGCCGAGCGGGCGAACGACCGCACCCGATCGTTCGGTGTCGCGTTCTCCGGCTGCTCGCTGCCCGGCGCGGACGAACCCCTGTTCACCGTCCCCGAGGGGCGCATGGCGATCGGCATGGGCATCCACGGCGAACGCGGCATCGACGAAGCCGACGTCCCCACCGCGTCCGGACTGGCGGACCTGCTCGTCGACAAGCTGCTCACCGAGCTGCCGTCCGGTGTCGCAGCCGACGGAGCACGCGTCGTCCCGATCCTCAACGGCCTCGGTTCCGTCAAGTACGAGGAGCTCTTCGTCGTGTTCGACGCCGTGCAGCGCCGACTGACCGCGGCTGGCGCACTCGTCGTCGAGCCCGAGGTCGGCGAACTCGTCACGAGCTTCGACATGGCCGGCGTCTCGCTGACGCTGTTCTGGCTCGACGACGAGCTCGAGGAACTGTGGGCCGCCCCGGCCGACAGTCCCGCCTACCGCAAGGGCGGTGCCGTCCCGCAGGAGCCCGTGTCCTCCGACGTCCTCGAGGCCGGCGTGGTCGTCCCCGTGAGCGTCGGCACCGACGAGTCCCGGGTGGCCGCGACCCGCATCGCGACGGCGATCACGGCCGTGCGCGCGACGATCGACGCCCACGCCGACGAACTCGGCCGCATCGACGCCGTGGCCGGCGACGGCGACCACGGGATCGGCATGCAGCGCGGCTCCACCGCGGCGGACGCGGCGGCGCAGGACGCCGCAGCACGCGGCGCCGGTGCCGGATCGGTCCTCGCGATCGCCGGTGACGCCTGGTCCGACAAGGCCGGCGGCACGTCCGGCGCGATCTGGGGTGCGGCCCTGGAGGCACTGGGTCGCGTCCTCGGGGACACCTCGCGCCCGACGGCCACCACCGTCGCCGGCGCCGTGCACGCGGCCGCCGAGGCCGTCCTCGCGTTCGGGGCCGTCCCGGGCGACAAGACCATGGTCGACGCGCTCGTCCCGTTCGACGAGGTCCTCACCGCCCGCATCGCGGCCGGCGACGACCTGGTCACCGCCTGGTCCGCCGCGTCCGCCGCCGCCACGACCGCGGCCGACGCCACCGCCGACCTGCTGCCGCGGATGGGCCGCGCCCGGACCCACGGCGAGGACGCGGTCGGCACCCCCGACGCCGGTGCGATCTCGTTCGCACTCATCACCGCCGCGGTCCTCGCGACGCTCTCCGAGAAGTAAGGAAGACCCCATGACCGAGCAGCAGTTCCGCATCGTCGTCGGCTCCGACGACGCCGGGTTCGACTACAAGGAGATCATCAAGGCCGATCTGCTCGCCGATCCGCGGGTGGAGTCCGTGGTCGACGTGGGCGTCGACGCGGACGGGCACACCGCCTACCCGCACGTCGCCGTCGACGCCGCACGGCTCGTCGCGAACGGCGAGGCGGACCGGGCGATCCTGATCTGCGGCACCGGACTCGGCGTCGCGATCGCCGCGAACAAGGTCCCCGGCATCCGGGCCGTCACCGCGCACGACTCGTTCAGCGTCGAGCGCTCGATCCTCTCGAACGACGCCCAGGTCCTCTGCATGGGCCAGCGCGTCGTCGGCGTCGAGGTCGCCCGGCGCATGGCGCGCGAGTGGCTCGGCTACACCTTCGACACGTCGTCCGCGAGCGCGGAGAAGGTGCAGGCAATCTGCTCGTACGAAACGAGCACTGCCGACGGGTCGGCCCCGGTCGGGACCGACGCCTGATGCCCGCGTCCACGGCAGCCGCCCCGCTCACGATCGGGGTGTCGCTGAAGATGTACTTCTCCCACGCCCGGACGCTCGAGTGGGCAGCCGCCGTGGCCGACATCGCCCGGACCCACCCCGCGGTGCAGTCCGGCGCCGTCGAGCTCTTCGTCATCCCGACGTTCCCCGCGCTCGTGCCGGTGCGCGAGGTGATCGGGGACGCCCCCGTGACGCTCGGCTCGCAGGACCTGGCCTGGGCGGACACCGGCGCCTTCACCGGCGAGGTGTCCGGTGCGGAGCTGCGCGAGATCGGCGTCGCGCTCGTCGAGATCGCGCACGCGGAGCGGCGCTCCCTGTTCCACGAGACCGACGAGGAGATCGCCGGGAAGGTGCACGCCGCCTTCCGCAACCACCTGCGGCCCCTGATCTGCGTCGGGGAGACCACCCTCCCCACCGGCTCGGCCGCCACGTCGCTCCGCAAGCTCCGCGACGCGTCGGAACCGGCCGGCGTGGGCCCTGCCTCCAGTGAGACCGCCGTGGCGGACGTGACCGCGCAGCTCGACCGGTTCCTGGCGACCGCGACCGCGGACGGTCTCGCCGGGCCGGTCATCGCGGCGTACGAACCCGTGTGGGCGATCGGCGCCCCGGCGCCCGCGCCCGACGAGCACATCGTCGCGGTCCTCGCCGGGATCGAGGAGCACCTCGCCTCCCGGCCGGAGCTCTCCGGCTCCGTCGCGATCTACGGCGGTAGCGCCGGACCGGGCCTGCTCACCCGTGGGCAGGGGCGCATCGGCGGGCTGTTCCTCGGACGGTTCGCGCACGACCCCGCCGCCATCCGGACCATCCTCGACGAAGCCGCGCAGCTGGGGGCGACCGCATGACCTCCCTGCTCGGCCTCTCCACCTACGCCTACTTCTGGCGGATGTCCGACCGCGTGCCGGACCCGATGTCGCTCGACGACGCGATGCGGGACGCAGCGGCGCACGACGGTGTCGACCTCTTCCAGATCTGCGATCACCTGCCGCTCGACACCGCCTCGGACGACCGACTGGCCGCGATCCGGGCACTGGCCGACGAGCTCGGGCTCGCGCTCGAGGTCGGCACCCGTGGCACGGCCCCGGAGCACCTCGCGCGGTACCTCCACGTCGCGCAGGCGCTCGGCGCGACCCTCGTGCGGAGCATGTGGACGAGCGGCGACGACCAGCCCGACGCCCTCGAGACCGAACGCCGACTGCGCCGGGCGCTCCCCGCGTACGAGGCCGCCGGGGTGACGCTCGCGCTCGAGACCTACGAGGTCGTCGCCACCGAGGACCTCGTCGCCGTCGTCCGGGCCGTCGGCTCCGACCACCTCGGGATCTGCCTCGACCCGGCGAACACCGTCGCGCGGCTGGAGCACCCCGCCGACGTGGTCGCCGCGGCCGCCCCGTACACCCGCAACTGGCACGTCAAGGACTCCGGGTTCACCCGCTCACCGGGCTGGGTCGGGTTCCAGTACACCGGCGTCCGCACCGGCACCGGTCTCCTCGACTACGACGCCGTCCGCGCCGCGATCCACCCCGACGCACGGGGCATCAACCGCGTGGTCGAGTTCTGGCTGCCCTGGCAGGACGAGGCCCTCGGCGCCACGGGCGACCCGGCACAGACCACCACCCGCATCGAGGCGGCGTGGACCGAACACACCATCGAGTACATCAGGAGCAAGGAATCATGACCGACACCGTCACCACCCCCCACACCGTCGCTGCCGGATCCGGTACGGCCGACGTCACCGTCGCCGTGATCGGTGCCGGCGGCAAGATGGGCACCCGCGTCTCGAACAACTTCGCCAAGAGCGAGTACACGACGCTCTACAGCGAGGCCTCGCCCGCCGGGCAGGAGCGCATCGAGGCCCTCGGCCGGTCGCTCACCGACAGCGTCGAGGCCGCCAAGGTCGCCGACGTCGTGATCCTCGCCGTGCCGGACGTCCTGCTCGGCAGCATCTCCGAGCAGCTCGTCCCCGTCATGAAGTCGGGTGCCAGCATCCTGACCCTCGACCCGGCCGCCGCCTACGCCGGGCTGCTCGCGAAGCGCGAGGACATCCACTACGCCGTCGCGCACCCGTGCCACCCGTCGGTGTTCCTCGAGCGCACCACCAAGGAGGAGTGGGACGACACCTTCGGTGGCATCGCCGCCCCGCAGGAGGTCATCGCCGCCTTCGACGCGTCGGAGTCGCTCGGCGACGAGGGCGACGCCGCCAAGGCCGTCGCCGAGGCCGTCATCACGACCATGTACGCGCCCGTCATCCAGGTGCACTGGGTCACGGTGAAGCAGCTCGCCGTCCTCGAGCCGACGCTCGTCGAGACCATCGCCTGCATGATCGGCGACTTCCTCAACGACGCCCTCGAGGAGACCGTCACCGGTGTCGGCGTGCCCCGCGAGGCCGCCCGCGCCATGCTCTACGGCCACACCTGGATCGCGTTGACCAACGGCCTGCGCGGCTCGAACCCGTTCTCGGACGCCTGCCACATCGCGATGGGCTACGGCCGCGAGAAGCTCATCAAGGAGGACTGGAAGCAGGTCTTCGACGACAGCGAGCTCGACAGCGTCATCGCCAAGATGCTCAAGATCGACGCCGTCAAGCGCTGATCACCCCCGCGACCGGAACGCCCCGCCGACCCCCTTCCGGCGGGGCGTTCCCCTCGGTCCCCACGCCTCGGCGAGCGTGATCGAGGCGACTCCCGGCACCGTGAGCGCCTGGACCGCCGCGTCGAACCACGCGGCGGCGGGCGCGGAGTGTTGCTGCGGATCCGTCGCGTCCGGCACGGACTGCGGCCCGTAGCCGGCCTCGACCGACGCGTCGGTCACGGCCCGACGCGGTGACGTCGCCACCGCGTTGAACCGCGGACGCAGCGTCACCGGCCCGACGTGGAGTGGCCTGCCGGCGGCCAGCCTGGAGGCGCTCATCGCCACCCAGCGCTGCATCCGGATCGACTCGGTCACCTGGGCACGACTGCGGTCGTGCATCTGCGGCGTCACGCTGAACGTGAGCGGACCGTCCCAGTCGCCGAACAGGTCGATCGTGCGGTTCAGCTCGGTGAAGTGCGCGCGTGTCCCCGCCACGACGTCGAGTCCCTCGTGTGCGGCCGCCGCCCCCCGGAGCGCCCGCTGCAGCGCCGTGGTCGTCACGTGCGACGACGGGTCGAACGCGCCGACGCGCACCACCGGCCCGGACTCCAGGACCTCGTCGACCGCGGCGCGCAGCAGGGCCGGGTCGTCGGTGACGAACCGCACGTCGAGCGGTGCGCCTCGGGCGTCCCGCCGAGCGGAGGCGAGCACCGCGGTGACGTCGGGGTCGCCGAGGACGGGCTCGACCAGGATCGGCACGCCGCCGGGGAGTGCCGCGTCGTCCGGGCGCGCAGCGGCCGGGGCGGAGGCGGCCAGCAGCTGGAGGGTCGGGGGCGGGGTGACCACGGAGGTCGGGGCCGGCCCGTCGAGCGCGGCGAGGTCCGGGGCGGGGGAGGGTGCGCCTCCCGGGTGTCGCACCGCGCGCAGCGTGAGCGCCTGGTGGACGACGGCACCGGCGTCGAGCGCGACGGGGAAGGGCTCGGCCAGCGGCGTCGAGTAGGTCTTGAACGAGGCGTCGGTCCAGTTGCGCTGGTCCTCCATCTCGAACACGTCGCCGGTGAGGTCGAGCGTGCAGTCCGTGCCGCCGGTCGTCCACGCGTACCCGGCGACGTCGGTCGCGGGTTGGTGCGGGGCGATCCACAGCGGGAACGTGTGCGCCGTGGCGGGCGCTGCCGGGTGGCGGACCGCGAACGAGGTGCCGGCGAGGGCCGGCGGGTGCAGGACGACCAGGCCGATGCGGTTGCGGCGGAACGGCGCCGTCGTGGTGGCGGTCGCGTCGACGTGCAGGGTGTCGTCGGCGATCGTGAGGTCGAGGGTGGTGCGGAGGACCTCGGCGCCGTCGAAGGCGCTCGTCACCTCGATGCGGGCGCGGGTCCGGGCCCGCGCGTGCCCGTGTTCGTCGGTCGCGTCGGCCTCGGCCTCGGTGTCGGCTTGGGTGTCGGTGTCGGTGTCGGTCGTCCGGCGGGTGACGGTGTCGTCCGCGGTGCGCCAGTCCTGGTCGCGGGTGACGAACCGGATGCCGCGCAGCACCGGCACCCCGTCGTGGCGGACGTCGGCGAGCTCGGCGCCGCGGAGGGTCACACGCCACGGTCCGACGGCGAGCACGTCCTCGGCGGTCGAGTCCGCCCACGCACCGTCGTCGGTCATGTCCCTTTGCTACCAGTCGGTCAACCGGTTGCGCAATGATGTGTCCAGGAGCGACGTCGCTCCGAGGACGGGGCACTGCCGCCCCGAGGACGGAGCGCACGCATGGCCGGACGACTGACCGGGAAGACCGCCCTGGTGACCGGGGCCGGATCGGGGATCGGGCGGGCGATCGCGGACCGGTTCGTGGCCGAGGGGGCGCGGGTCGTGTACGCGGACCGGGACGCCGCGGCTGCCGCTGCATCTGCGAGTGCGGCGGCTGCCGCGGCTGCCACTGCCGACTCGGCGATCGCGCTCACCGTGGACATCGCGGACGAGTCGAGCGTCGCGGCCAGCTTCGCCACCCTGGTCGCCCGCGGCGCCGTGCCGGACGTCGTCGTCGCCAACGCCGGCGTGCAGCTCTTCGGCCACGACGCCAAGGTCGCCGACGTCTCGCTCGAGACCTGGAACCGCACGCTCGCGGTGAACCTGACGGGCACCTTCCTCACCGTGAAGCACGCCGTCCGGGCGATGCTCGCGGCCGGTGGCGGCGGGTCCGTCATCGTGACGGGGTCGCCGACCGGCCTGAACGGCGAGGGCGCCGACTTCGCCGCCTACTCGTCCACGAAGGGCGGCGTCCACGCGCTCGTCCGGGCCACCGCGATGGCCTACGCCCGTGACGGCATCCGTGCCAACACCGTCGTGCCGGGCTACACCGAGACGGCGCTCGTCCAGACGATCTCGGGCGACCCCGAGTCCCGCGCGGCGATCGTGTCCCGGACGCCGCTCGGCCGGGCGGGGACCCCGGACGACGTCACCGGGATCATGGTGTACCTCGCGAGCGACGAGTCGTCCTACGCGACCGGCGCGCTCTTCCGGGTCGACGGCGGCATGACGAGCCTGTAGCGCCGCGCCGCGCCGCGCCGCGCCGCGCCGCGCCGCGCCCCCGGGCGCCCGCGCCCGCGCCCCCGCGCCCCGCCGCGCTGCTCGATGGTGAGCAGAAATGGTCGGGTCCGCTCGACCGACCCGACCATTCCTGCTCACCAAGAGCGCACGCGCCCCGGGGGTCAGGCGTGCCCGCGTGCCCGGAGCAGCGCGCCGAGCGCCGCCGCACCGCGCTCGGCATCGGCGACCGTGACCACCCGCGCTCCGCCGCCCCGGAGCCGGACGACGAGCCCCGGCCCCGAACGGACCACGTACGCCACACCCCGGCCGGAGATCCGGTAGCCCCACCCGCCCCACTGCCCGGGCGACACCTGCTCCCACCCGCACGACTCGATGCGGTCGAGCGGGACCCGCACGAGGGGGATCCGCGTCCACGTCGAGGTCAGCCGGAGGCCGCGTCGATCGACCGTGCACTCGACCCGCGCGAGCACCGCCACCGCGATCCCGGCGAGGACGAGCAGCCCGCCCGACACCACGGCCGCGCCGATGTCGGCGGACGCGGACGCGGACGCGGTGGCCCAGGCCGCGACGACGCCGCCGACGACGAGGACCACGCCGAGCCCCGCGAACCAGGGGCTGCCGACCCGTGCACGCCAGGCGACCCGGGCGTCCGTCGGGACGTCCAACGGAGGGACGTCGTGCGCGGGGACCGGCGCTGCCGTCCGGACGAGCGCGATCGTCGGCGACACCGCCACGGCGACACCGACCGCGAGCGTGAGGGCGGCCCACCACACCGGGAACGTCGGGTCGTCGACGCGGTTCACGATCGCCTCGGCGATCCACGCGGTCGCGACGGACCCGCTCAGGAGGTTCGCCACCAGCAGCAGGGTCGCCCACGTCCGGCGGTCGCTGCGTCCGAGCGCCACCACCGCGAGTCCGGCGGCGACCAGGGCCACCACGAGGGACCCCCAGAAGAACGGCCACGGCGACCCCCAGGCGTCGGCGACACCGTCCGCGCCGAAGTGCGTCGCCACCCGTGCCGGCAGCGCGGGTCCGAGCACGAGCGCCGTGACGACCAGCGCGACGGCCACCGCCACGCTCGGTCCCACCACGGCCAGTCGTGCGCCGGTCCCCATCGTCCGAGTCGTCATCGTGCCCCCTTGATCATCGCGTACAGGTCGTCGAGCGGGACCCCGAGGGCCTCCGCCTGCGCACGAAGTTCCACCACCAGCGACCGCAGCCGGTCGAACGACGCGTTGCCCGATCGCAGCACCGTGGCACCGCGGCCCCGGCGCAGCTCGATGAGCCCGTCGTCCTGCAGCTGGGCGTACGCCCGAAGCACCGTGTGCACGTTGACGTCGACGGCGGCCGCGAGTTCGCGCGCGGACGGCAGCCGCTCGCCGTTGCGGAACTCGCCGCGGGCGATCGCGTGCCGGATCTGGGCGGCCACCTGGTCCGCGAGCGATGCCCGCGCGCCGGGGTCGACGGTGATCAACATGTTCGCATTGTATGCGAACAATCCAGACCGTGCCGACAGCGGTCCGTCCGGATAGCGCGGGCTGGGTGTCCGGTCCACGTGGGCTGTCCGGCACGCGCGTACCGTCGCTGGAGAAGACGGCATCGATCCGCGTCCTCCCGACGCTCCGATGGCACCTCCTTGACCCTGAGGCCGTTCTGGACGTCGGCATCCATGAGGCCGAGGCGGAGCCGGGCTCGCGAGCAGGGAGCACGCCATGAGCAGCCAGGAACTGAGCAGCTACGAGTCGAACGCCGACGTCCAGCCGGTGCGGGTGACCACGTACCGACACCTCCGACGGGCAACACGCCGCGGTTGGGCCGTCCCCGTCGAGTCCGAGCCGTCGCTCGCCGACCTCGTCGGGGAGCGATCGCCTGGTGGTCCGGAGCGACGGTGATCCCCGCGGCGGACCGGCCGCCGGCGGAGTCCTCGACCGCGGAGGTCCGTCGGACCTCCGTCCGGGAGGTCCTCCAGAGCGGCACCGACCCCGATGAAGCACTCGAGTTCTACCGCGGCGTGTACGACGGCCACGACATGGCCTTCGCCCCGTCCTCGTCGCCGTTCGGCTTCCGGTACCGCGCCACCGGGGACGGTCGCCTGAGTCTCCGCACGTCGTCGGTGTCCGCCGCTCGGTCCGGCTTCCTCGCACCCGAACGGCAGTACCTGCTGGCGTGGTCGGTCGAGGGCGGCATCGTGGTGGACGACGACGTGCTCCTCCGCGCCGGCGTGCCCGTGATGTACCCGGCCGGACGCCCCTTCCACGTCTCGGCACCGGCAGGGACGAAGCACCTCGTGCACTTCGACGCGGACTTCCTCGAGGCCGTCGCGGTCGTGGGGACCGACGCCGCCCCCGTGCCCCTCGCCTTCCCCGTGACCGTGTCCGCCGAACGCCTCGCGCCGCTGCAGGCCGTGCTGCGCGAGGTCGCCCGTCCGCTGCTCGACGTCGCCGTGGTCGACGCCGACCGGGCCGCGCTCGACCTGCGGCTCGCCGAGGCCGTGCTCGGCGCCTTCCGCTCCGATGCCGACCGCCGGGGGACCGCTGCGCCCGCCGGGACGGTCGAACGTGCGAAGGCGTTCATGTACGCGCACTTCGACCGGACCATCGCCGCCACCGACATCGCCGCCGCGGCCGAGGTCAGCGTCCGGACCCTGCAGGAGGGGTTCCAACGGCGCGAGGGCAGCACCCCGATGGCGTACCTCCGCGACCTGCGCCTCGAGAAGGCCCGCCTCGGCCTGCAGCTCGCGGACCCCCGCGAGACCTCCGTTGCCACCGTCGCGCACTCCTGCGGCTTCCGGCACATGGGGCGCTTCTCGGGGTCGTACTTCTCGATGTACGGCGAGTACCCGGGGGACACCCTCCGCGGTCGGAGACGACTCATCGCCGCCGCGGATATCGTCGGGTGATGCCACCAGAGACGCGTCCCGTCGTCACCGACGACACCGAGTTCGCCGTCCGCGGCGCGGGCGCTCCCGTCCTCGTCGTGCACGGCACCCCCGGCGGGATCGACGTCGCCGAGATCATGGCGCGGTTCCTGCCGTCCGCCGACTTCTGCGTCGTCACGCTCTCACGTCCCGGGTACCTCGGCACCCGGGTCCGACCCGGTCACGACTCGCTCGACGACGAGGCCGATCGGTACGCCGAGGTCCTCGACGCGTTGGGCATCGCCCGCGTGGCGGTGCTCGCGTGGTCGGGCGGGGCCCCCGCCGCCTACCGGTTCGCCGTCCGCCACCCCGAGCGGGTCCACTCCCTCGTCGTGGCGGCCGGACTGACCGGTCCCTGGACGCCCCCGGAGGTCTCCGCACCGGAGCGCCTGGTCGGCGGCACCCTCCTCGGCGCCGCGCTCGCCCGGGCCGCCGCGCGACTGGTGCCCGGCGTCGTCGTGCGCCTCGCGGTCTCGGGCGTGAGCTCCCTGCGCGGTCGACGGCTCCGCGAGCACGTCCGCGGGATCCTGCGCGACCCGGAGCGTCGCACGTTCCTGCTCGACCTCGCCCGCACCGGCAACACCGCGGGCCCGCACCGTGCCGGCTGGAAGGCGGACGTCCGGAACCTCGGCGCGGTCACCGACCTCGACCTCGGAGCCGTCCGGGCGCCGACGCTGCTGCTGCACGGTGACGCGGACGTCGACGTCCCGCCGTCCAACAGCGTCCGGGCGGCGGACGAGGTGCCGGGAGCGGAGCTCCTCGTCCTGCCCGGCGGCACCCACTTCGCGCTCTGGGACCACCCGGACGCCAGCGCCGTGCAGGACCGGGTGCGGAGCCACCTGCGGCTCAGTCGCCCCTGATCCGCCGGCCGTCGCCGGGGGACATCTCGGGGGACGCGCCGGTCGACCAGTCGGTGCGCGCCCTGGCGGCCCGCCTCGACGACCTGGCACGGGCTCGGGAGGCGCGGATCGCCGCCGTCATGCGGCCCACCCCCGCCTGAGCCGCGTCCGGAGCCGTGCGGGCCGGTTCTGAACGGGCTGCGAGGAACGCCCGAGCCTGTGACGAACTGCAGGAACCCGCGGCGAGTGCCCAGCGGGGCCCAGGTTCGTGACCAATACGTTATCTTCCCGAGTCGCCTCGTCATCTGCTCGGGCCGGCTCGTCCGACCCGGAAGGAACCATGGGACGCCACGCACTGCCCGCAGCCCCCGACGGCGCGGCCACGACCGAAGCCGTCGAACTGCGCCGTCCCCGCGGACGTCGTTCCGCGTTCGGCCCCGCCGTGGCCCGCTCGACCTTCGTGGAGCACGAGAAGCCGGCGCGCAGCGTGTCCCTGTCGAACACCCGCCCGGTCGCCTCGACGGCCGTCGCCGGAGCGGCCGTGCTGTCCCGGTCCGCAGCGCTCCGAGCCGAACGTGCGGTCGACCCGCGGCACGTCCGCCGGGCTGCCAACGCGAAGCGCGCAGCGGTGCTCCTCGCGCCCGCGCTGGCCATCACCTCGAGCCTGACGCTCGCGGTCCCGGCGAACGCCGCGACCCCGTCGACCGACGCGCACCACGGGACGACCACCTCGCAGCACACGCAGACCTACACCGTCGCCCGGGACGTCGAGGTCCCCGTGGTGTCGACCGACGGCATGACGACGACCACGACCGTGGTGTCCTACCCGACGATCGTGACGAAGTTCGGCGTCAGCACCCAGCAGGCGGAGGACGCGATCTCCAAGATCCTCTCCGCCGGTGGCGACCGGGCGACCGTGGTCTCCACCGCCCTGCAGTACATGGGCGACCCGTACGTCGAGGGCGGCGCGAGCCACGAGGGCATCGACTGCTCCGGCTTGACGATGGTCGCGTACGCGGCCGTCGGGATCCCGCTCGTGCACTACGTCCCGACGCAGGACGCCGCCGCGACGACGATCCCGGAGTCCGAGGCGCAGCCCGGCGACCTCGTCGTGTACGACAACGAGGACCACGTCGGCATCTTCCTCGGCGACGGACTGGTGCTCCAGGCGCCGCACCCCGGCGCGGTCGTCGACATCGTGCCGATGTACTCCGCGGCGCACCACTTCGCCCGCGTGCTCCCCGCCGGCAGCTGACCGGCACCCGCGGAGCGTCGTCGTCCCGTAAACTGGAGTGATGGCCTCCGAGACCCGCACCCCCTTCGAAGAGCAGCGCTCTGCTCGTCCGCAGGTGCGTCCGCGCACCGAGGGCTGGACGCAGGCCACCGGGACCGACGGCCGGCCACTGCTGCAGTTCGCGTCCCCGAAGCGTGGCAAGCCGCCCGTGCACCTCGCCGACATGACGGTCGCCGAGCGCGAGGCGAAGGTCGTCGAGCTGGGGCTGCCGAAGTTCCGCGCCAAGCAGCTCTCGACCCACTACTTCACGCACTACACGTCCGACCCCGCGCAGATGACCGACCTGCCGGCGGCCCAGCGCGAGGAACTCGTGGCGGGCATGCTCCCGCCCCTCCTCACCGAGACCCGTCGTCTGGCGACCGACAAGGGCGACACGATCAAGTTCCTCTGGAAGCTCCACGACGGGGCGCTGGTCGAGTCGGTGCTCATGCGGTACCCGGGTCGCATCACGCTCTGCGTCTCGTCCCAGGCGGGGTGCGGGATGAACTGCCCGTTCTGCGCGACCGGGCAGGCCGGGCTCACCCGGAACATGTCCACGGCCGAGATCATCGAGCAGATCGTCCGTGCCAACGCCGCCATCGCCGCGGGGGAGCTGGGCGGTGATCCCCGCAAGGGCGGGAAGGACCGCGTCGACGCCGAGCGCGTGACGAACATCGTGTTCATGGGCATGGGGGAGCCGCTCGCGAACTACAAGCGCGTGATGGACGCCGTCCGGATCATGGTCGCGCCGCAACCCAACGGTCTCGGCATGAGCGCCCGCGGCATCACCGTGTCGACCGTGGGGCTCGTCCCCGCGATCAACAAGCTCGCCGACGAGGACATCCCCGTCACCTTCGCGCTCTCCCTGCACGCGCCCGACGACGAACTCCGCGACGAGCTCATCCCGGTGAACTCGAAGTGGAAGGCGGACGAGGCGATCGACGCCGCCCACAACTACTTCGTCAAGACGGGCCGACGTGTCTCGATCGAGTACGCGCTCATCAAGGACATGAACGACCACGCGTGGCGTGCCGACCTGCTCGCCGAGAAGCTGAACAAGCGCGGCAAGGGCTGGGTGCACGTGAACCCGATCCCGCTCAACCCGACGCCCGGCTCGGTCTGGACCTCGTCCGAGGTCCACGTGCAGGACGAGTTCGTCCGCCGACTCAACGCCGCCGGCATCCCGACGACCCTCCGCGACACCCGCGGCAAGGAGATCGACGGTGCGTGCGGGCAGTTGGCTGCGGCCGAGTAGGTCGGTCCGGTTCGTCCGTTCGGGAGGCACGGTGCGGGTTCGCACCGTGCCTTCCGTCGTTCCCGGCGCAGGTCGGCACTGCCCGTACCGCGCGATCCCCGTGTTTCCGGGCCTCGCAGAGCCGACACGCCCGGGATGTGGCCCGGGTTGGTGCTGCCGTTCACCTCTGCGTAAAGTAATCACTCGTTGCCGCTGAGGCGGAGAACGGAACGGCCGAGACGGTCACCTGGTCACAGACCCGGAGATCTTGTCCACCACGGTTCTTCCCCGGGCAACGAAAGCCAAAAGCCTCTCTGGCGGAACCTCTTTCGGGGTCGAGTGGGGAGTGCGTCTGGTCCTTGAGAACTCAACAGCGTGCACATTGTCAATGCCAATTTATTGACCCCGTGACTCAT